>NZ_JFYX01000033.1:0-739 GCF_000632245.1 Pseudomonas sp. RIT357 | reverse complement strand
CATTGGGTTCTGCCTGGAGAAACGCGGCGACTGGATTGGGGCCGCTTCGCGCCCCAGCGCAGGGCAAGCCTGCTCACTACAAAAAGCGAACCCACCACACACCACACAAAGCCAGCTCACCATAAAAAGCAAACTCACCACACACAGCTGGCGCACCACAAAAAGCAAAGTCACCACACACAGCCGGCTCCCCCCAAAAAGCACAGTCACCACAAAAACGCCTGCTCTCCTCAACCATCACGAGTGGGGTCGATTGTTGAGGTGAACAGACTCTTTGCGGTGAGCCTATACCTGATGGCGAACACAACCTTTGTGGTGAGCAGGCTTGCCCTGCGCTGGGCTGCGAAGCGGCCCTAAAACCGGCCATTGGGTTCTGCCTGGAGAAACGCGGCGACTGGATTGGGGCCGCTTCGCGCCCCAGCGCAGGGCAAGCCTGCTCACTACAAAAAGCGAACCCACCACACACCACACAAAGCCAGCTCACCATAAAAAGCAAACTCACCACACACAGCTGGCGCACCACAAAAAGCAAAGTCACCACACACAGCCGGCTCCCCCCAAAAAGCACAGTCACCACAAAAACGCCTGCTCTCCTCAACCATCACGAGTGGGGTCGATTGTTGAGGTGAACAGACTCTTTGCGGTGAGCCTATACCTGATGGCGAACACAACCTTTGTGGTGAGCAGGCTTGCCCTGCGCTGGGCTGCGAAGCGGCCCTAAAACCGGCCATTGGGTTCT
>NZ_JFYX01000032.1:0-3198 GCF_000632245.1 Pseudomonas sp. RIT357 | reverse complement strand
CTACGCGTCCTTGCCGCCGCCGTTGCTTTAAGCAGCCTCAGCAGCCTCGCATCCGCCGAAGAAGTGAAGATCGGCTTCCTGGTCAAACAGGCCGAAGAACCCTGGTTCCAGACTGAATGGGCCTTCGCCGAAAAAGCCGGCAAGGAACACGGTTTCACCGTGATCAAAATCGCCGTGCCCGATGGTGAGAAAACCCTTTCCGCCATCGACAGCCTGGCCGCCAACGGTGCCAAGGGATTTGTGATCTGCCCGCCGGACGTGTCCCTCGGCCCAGCCATCGTGGCCAAGGCCAAGCTCAATGGCTTGAAAGTCATGGCCGTGGATGACCGTTTCGTCGATGCCAAAGGCAACTTCATGGAGGACGTGCCGTACCTGGGCATGGCCGCTTTTGAAGTCGGTCAGAAACAAGGCGCCGCCATGGCTGCCGAAGCGAAAAAACGTGGCTGGGACTGGAAGGACACCTACGCGGTGATCAACACCTTCAACGAACTCGACACCGGTAAAAAACGCACCGACGGCTCGATCAAATCCCTTGAAGAAGCCGGCATTCCGAAAGACCACATCCTCACCGCCGCACTGAAAACCCTCGACGTCCCCGGCAGCATGGACGCCACCAACTCGGCGCTGGTCAAGCTGCCCAGCGGTGCGAAAAACCTGATCATCGGCGGCATGAACGACAACACCGTGCTTGGCGGCGTGCGCGCTACCGAAAGCGCAGGCTTCAAAGCGGCCAACGTGATTGGCATCGGCATCAATGGCACCGACGCCATCGGCGAACTGAAAAAGGCCGACAGCGGCTTCTTCGGCTCCATGCTGCCAAGCCCGCATATCGAGGGCTATAACACGGCGCTGATGATGTACGAGTGGGTCACCAAAGGGACCGAGCCACCGAAGTACACCGCGATGGATGAAGTCACCCTGATCACCCGCGCCAACTTCCAGGAAGAACTGACCAAGATCGGGCTGTGGAAATGAGTGCGGCGGCCCTGCGGTTTGAGGGTATCGGCAAAACCTTTCCCGGGGTCAAGGCGCTGGACGGCATCAGCTTCAGCGCCCAGCCGGGGCAGGTGCATGCCTTGATGGGCGAGAACGGCGCGGGCAAGTCGACGCTGCTGAAAATCCTCGGCGGCGCCTACATTCCCAGCAGCGGCACGGTGCAGATCGGCGAGCAGACCATGGCGTTCAAATGCGCTGCGGACAGCATCGCCAGCGGCGTCGCGGTGATCCACCAGGAGCTGCACCTGGTGCCGGAAATGACCGTGGCCGAGAACCTTTTCCTTGGGCACCTGCCGTCGCGTTTTGGGGTGGTCAACCGGAGCCTGCTGCGCAAGCAGGCCCTGGCGTGCCTCAAGGGTCTGGCCGATGAAATCGATCCTGAAGAAAAGCTCGGGCGCTTGTCCCTGGGCCAGCGCCAACTGGTGGAAATCGCCAAGGCGCTGTCCCGTGGCGCCCATGTGATCGCGTTCGACGAACCGACCAGCAGCCTGTCGGCGCGGGAGATCGACCGTTTGATGGCGATCATCACGCGCCTGCGGGATGAGGGCAAAGTGGTGCTGTACGTCTCGCACCGCATGGAAGAGGTGTTCCGGATTTGCAATGCCGTGACGGTGTTCAAAGACGGGCGTTACGTGCGCACCTTTGATGATATGAGTGCGCTCAGCCACGACCAGTTGGTGACCTGCATGGTCGGTCGTGACATTCAGGACATCTACGACTACCGCCCGCGAGAGCATGGCGAGGTCGCACTCAAGGTCGACGGGTTGCTCGGGCCTGGCCTGCGTGAGCCGATCAGTTTCGACGTGCGCAAGGGCGAGATTCTTGGCTTGTTCGGGCTGGTCGGGGCAGGGCGCACGGAGCTGTTTCGTTTGCTCAGCGGGCTGGAACGCAGCAGCGCTGGCAGCCTTGAACTCTGTGGAGAGGCGCTGCAACTGCGTTCCCCGCGCGACGCCATCGCCGCCGGTGTGTTGCTGTGTCCCGAGGACCGCAAAAAGGAAGGGATCATTCCGCTTTCCAGCGTCGCCGAGAACATCAATATCAGCGCCCGTGGTGCCCATTCCTCGTTCGGCTGGTTGCTGCGCGAGCCCTGGGAAAAAAGCAACGCCGACCAGCAAATCAAGGCGATGAAAGTCAAAACCCCGGATGCGCAACAGAAAATCATGTACCTGTCCGGCGGCAATCAGCAGAAGGCCATTTTGGGGCGCTGGCTGTCGATGCCGATGAAGGTCTTGCTGTTGGATGAACCGACGCGGGGCATCGACATCGGCGCCAAGTCGGAGATCTACCAGATCATCCATAACCTGGCGGCCAGCGGCATTGCGGTGATCGTAGTGTCCAGCGACTTGATGGAAGTCATGGGTATTTCCGACCGCATCCTGGTGCTGTGCGAAGGCGCCCTGCGCGGTGAACAAACCCGTGAAAACGCCACCGAATCCAACCTGCTGCAGCTGGCCCTGCCGCGCCGCGTGACGAACTGAGAGACGACCATGAACACTCAAAACAACGCGTTGCCCACCGCACGCAAACCCTTCGACCTGCGCGCACTGCTCGACAACTGGGCGATGCTGTTGGCGGCGGTGAGCATCTTTGTGCTGTGCGCCTTGCTGATCGACAACTTCCTCTCACCGCTGAACATGCGCGGCCTGGGCCTGGCGATTTCCACCGTGGGCATCGCCGCGTGCACCATGCTGTTCTGCCTGGCGTCGGGGCACTTCGACTTGTCGGTGGGCTCGGTGATCGCCTGTGCCGGCGTGGTGGCGGCGATTGTGATGCGCGACACCGAGAGCGTCATGCTCGGCATCGGCGCCGCGCTGCTGATGGGCCTGATCGTCGGGCTGATCAACGGCATCGTCATCGCCAAGCTGCGGGTCAATGCGTTGATCACCACCTTGGCCACAATGCAGATCGTGCGCGGCCTGGCCTATATCTTTGCCGACGGCAAGGCGGTTGGCGTGTCCCAGGAGCAGTTCTTTGTGTTCGGCAACGGCCAGTTGTTCGGCGTGCCGGTGCCTATTTTGATCACCATCGTGTGCTTTGTGTTTTTCGGCTGGCTGCTGAACTACACCACCTACGGGCGCAACACCATGGCCATCGGCGGCAACCCGGAAGCGGCGTTGCTGGCAGGGGTGAACGTTGACCGCACCAAGATCCTGATCTTCGCCGTGCACGGTCTGATCGGCGCGTTGGCCGGGGTGATCCTCG
>NZ_JFYX01000031.1:0-7697 GCF_000632245.1 Pseudomonas sp. RIT357 | reverse complement strand
TCTGGAGTAGCGGCGGCAGTTGCGCTGCCTTTGTCAGCATCAGTCACGGTCAGATCGAACGCTGGCAATTTGTTGCCCGCGTTAACGAAGTCAGCACCGGCCTGAGTCAGGACAACGTTGTTGCCAACGATGGCGTAGTAACCGTCTTTATTGCTGTCACCGGTGAAGGTGACTTTCAAATCGGCAACTGGGGTTTCTTCGTCACCCACGGTGAACGAGCCCGCCACAGTGTCTTTGCTGACAGCATCTTCAACCAACGGATTGGCGGTTACTTCGATGGTCGGCAGGTCGTTGACCAGCGTCACGTCCGGAGTAGCGGCGGCAGTTGCGCTGCCTTTGTCAGCATCAGTCACGGTCAGATCGAACGCTGGCAATTTGTTGCCCGCGTTAACGAAGTCAGCACCGGCCTGAGTCAGGACAACGTTGTTGCCAACGATGGCGTAGTAACCGTCTTTATTGCTGTCACCGGTGAAGGTGACTTTCAAATCGGCAACTGGGGTTTCTTCGTCACCCACGGTGAACGAGCCCGCCACGGTGTCTTTGCTGACAGCGTCTTCAACCAACGGATTGGCGGTTACTTCGATGGTCGGCAGGTCGTTGACCAGCGTCACATCCGGCGTTGCAGCATCGTGCGACCTGCCCTTATCGGCATCCGTCACGGTCAAGTCAATCGCAGGCAGTTTGTTACCCGCGTTGACGAAGTTCGCGCCCGCCAGGGTCAACACCACGGCGTTGCCAAGGAGGGTGTAGTAGCCATCTTTGTTGCTGTCGCCGGTGAAGGTCACTTTCAGATCGGCAATCGGGGTCTCAACGTCGCTGACGGTAAAGGTACCGGCAACGGTGCCTTCGGCCACGGAGCCTTCCACCAGAGGGTTCGCTACGACATCAATCACCGGCAGGTCGTTGACCGCAATCACGTTGATCGGCAGCGTAATCGACTCGGACTTAGGCGCCGCATCACCATCCTGCGCAGTGGCGGTGACGGTGAGGTTCACCAGGCCATTGGCGTTTGGTACCGGGTTGTAGACCAGCGTGCCCTTGTTCCAGGTGCTGATATCGATGCTTTGCACGTCAGCCGTGGCCGTGAAGCTGTGGCCCGGCGTGCCGTCGGAAATGGTCGCGCCTTCTGGAATACCGCTGATTTCCAGCTTCAGCGTCTCGGAGCCGTCTTTGTCGGTCGCATAAGCGTCAATCGCAGACAACTTGATCGCGTGGTCTTCCAGGCCAGTGTTCAGCACCTGGGTAACGCTGATGTTGTCCAGCACGCCGCCAAGCGAGTTGTTGGTATCGCCGGCCGGGGCCTTGAATTCGAGTTTGGCATCGCCGTCAGCGGTGACCGGCACGGTGAAGGTGTAGGTCTTCATGCCAACGACAGTGGTGTCCAGGGTGCCGACTTTGACGCCGCCCCAGAACACGTCGATCACCGAGCTGTTCTCAGCGCCCGCACGCGGCGAGTAGTCGACCGAGATGGTGTACGCGGTGCCGCCTTCCGCCTTGATGATGGTGTACAGGCTGGCGTCGTCGCCGGCGTTTTTCTCCAGCTCGATGACCTGGCTATTGCCTGGGGTCTCTACGCCGTAAATGCTGCTTTGGCCGATTTCCACCTTGCCGTCGGCGTTGCCGGTCTGCCATTGGGTGTTCGGATTGGTGCCGGCTGCGTTATTGGCATCGCCAACCGCGACGACGCTCCAGGAGCCGCCGATGGGGGCGCTGTCGAAGTTGATCGCGCTGACAACGCCGCCACCGAGCAGGCCCAGGTGCGGGGTATCGGTAACCGGGGCGATTGTCACTGGGGCAGTGGTTTCGACGCTGGCTTTACCAGCATTGTCGACCGCGGTGAAGGTGAGCGCGGTATTGCCGCTCCAGTCCGCGGTTGGGGAGAAGTAAACCGACGCCTTGCCGTCAGCGCCCGCTGGCACCGAATCACCGACCTTGAGTTGGGTGGTCAGGCTGGCGTCGCTATACAGCTTGCCGTTTTCCGGCAAGGTGGTGATGACGAACTGGGCAACGGAACCGTCCACATCGGCGCCACTCAGTACGATGGTGGCCGCGTGGTCTTCGTCCGCGCCTGCCGAGGTGGCGGTTGCTGTCGGTGCATCGTTGAATAGCTCGACGGTGACCTTGCCGGTAGCGCTGCTGGTTTCCGGCGGCTCACGGTCAAGGTTGCCGCCACCGATATCGGTGACGTCGATGGTTACTGTGCGATCAGTGCCAACCGGATTGTTGCCCGGGGCCTGAAAGGTAATCGCTTCAACCAGCTTGGTGAAGTCGGCCGCGCTGTTGCCGGCTGGCGAGTTGCTGGTCAGGGTGTAGACGATCTTGCCATCGGCGGCGCTGCCGCTTTCGGTGATGGTGATACCCGCAACAGCGAGGGCCTTGAGCACGTCGGCGTTGCTGAGCAGGTCGCCGGACACCAGGTGATCAACGGTGACCACTACCTTGCTGAAGGTTTTGTTGTCGACGTCGGTGATGCTCAGGTTTTCGACCAGCGCCACCGCACCTTTCTGCTCGACAAACTTAGTGCTGTCAAAACTGATAACCGGCGCATCGTTAACCGGTACCACGTAGATCACGGAAGTCACAGGCGCGGAGTCCGCCTGGCCGTCGTTCACGGTGATGGTCAGGTTACGGTTGGCCGGGCTTGGGTCTTCGCTTTCGCTGGCGAAGTGCACCGAGCGCAGGACTTCCTGGTACTCAGCCTTGGTCGCTTCACCGGACAGGGTCAGTACGCCGGTGTCCTTGTCATAGCTGACGGTGATTTTGGTGTTGCTGACATCGGCAATCAGCACGTCATCGGCCAAGTGGTTGACCAGCGTGACCTTGGCGCTTTGCAAGGTGCTGTTGTCGACGTCGGTGATGGTTAGGTTCGCCGCGACGTAGCCGCCGGGTTTGCCCTCGATGTAGGTGTCGCCGAACGCGTTGGTCGAACCATTGCCCAGTACCGGCGCATCGTTGACCGCAGTGACCACGACGCTGATCTTGCCGGTCGAGACTTCTTCAACACCGGTGCTCAACTCTTTGGCGGTGGCCTTCACGGTCAAGTCGAAACTGGCCGTCGAGTCCTTGAACGGCGTAACCGTCAGGGTGCTCAGGTTCCAGGTGCTCACGTCGTACAGCGTGTTTGCGCCGGTTGAGATGATGCTATGGCCAGCAGTGCCGTCGGTGAGCACGGAGCCTTCCGGCAAGCCGCTGATTTCCACCTTGTGGGATTCCGAGCCGTCGGTGTCGACAAAAGTGGCGGTGATCGGCGCGATCTTAATCGCGGTGTCTTCCAGACCGTGGTTGTAGACGTTGCCGGTGTAATAGCCTTCGCCATTCACAACGTGGCTGTCGCCCAGGACCATGCCTGCGGCTTCCAACGCGGCCGCACTGGTGTAGGTCTGCAGGCCACTGTTGCCCAGGGACACCGACGAACCGTTGTTGATCGACACATTGACGTCGTAGTTGCCCGGGCCGTTCTGGTTGTAGTGGTAGATGTCGAGGGTGTAGTAACCCGACTCGGTCGGCGTGTAGGACGACCCGTTGATACCGCTGCCCTGGCTCCAGGTTTCGGAAGCGACCAGCTTGCCGCCCACGGTGATAGCCAGACTGTCGTCGGCCGAGCCGGTGAAGGTGTAGCTCTTGCCAGCTTCCAGGTAAACCAGACCGGACACTTTGGTCGCGGTGCCTTCGGCCACATTGCCGTTGCTTACATTGCTGGTCACGCCCGTGGAGGCGGCGCTGTCAGCGGTTTGGGCGTTGATCACTTTGATCAGGGTGCTGGACTGGGTGACGCCTTGGCCGTTAGTGCCCAACTCGCCCGGCAGGTTGCTGCCGGTCCAGGTTTGAATGGTCAGACCGGTTGGCACTTGGCCGACGGTCAGCACCGGCACATCCGTCACCGGGTGAATATCCACAGTGATGGTTTTGGTATCGCTGTAGGAGTTGCCGTCGGTGGCTTGGAACTTCAGCTCGGTGTAATCACCTTGCTTGTTGCCCACGCCGGTGTTGCCGAAGCTGTTGTCGCCCGACTCGTTGTCTGCCGGGGTGTAACGCACGTTGTGGGCATCGAAGTCAGCCTGAGTGAAGGCCTTGCCCGCCGAGGTGTCGGTTTTCAGATCGGCCGTGGTGAGCTTGACCCACTCACCGTCGACTTTGTATTCGATGGAGCCGGCCGGCAGGCTGGTGAACACCACTGCCGGGCTCGTGGAATCTTCGTCCTGCACACCGAAAGTCGCCCAAGTGAGCTCGATCGAGGTGTCTTCGTTGCCCTCGATGCGGCCGTCGACGGCGGTTGGGGTGTCATCGACCAGCGTGACAGCCGGCTGGCCAGTGTTGTGGGAATTAAGGCCTTCAGGGTCGGTGACGGTCAGGTCGATTTTTGGCAACTGATTACCGGCATTGACGAAATCGGCGCCTTTTTGGGTCAGCACGACATTGTTGCCGGAGAGGCTGTAGTAGCCGTCAGCGTTGGTGCCGGTGGTGAAGCTGATGGTCAGGCTTTCACGCGGAGATTCTTCGTCACGCGCGTTGAACGTACCGGCGACGGTGCCAACTTCGGCGGTGTTTTCGACGATGGTAGTCGGCGTGATGTCGATCAGCGGTACATCGTTGACCAGGGTTACGGTCGGCTGGCCAGTGCCGGTGGAATTCAGGCCTTCAACATCGGTAACGGTCAGGTCGATTTTCGGCAGTTGGTTACCAGCGTTAACGAAGTCAGCACCTTTTTCGGTCAGGACCACGTTGTTGCCGGAGATGGCGTAGTAGCCGTCAGCGTTGGTGCCAGCGGTGAAGCTGATGTTCAGGTTTTCGCGCGGGGTTTCTTCATCTTTCGCGACGAAAGTACCGGCGACGGTGCCTGCTTCGGCGGTGTTCTCGACGATGGTAGTCGGCGTGACAGCAATTACTGGGACGTCGTTAACCAGAGTCACGGTCGGCTGGCCGGTGCCGGTGGAGTTCAGGCCTTCAACGTCAGTAACGGTCAGGTCGATCTTCGGCAGCTGGTTGCCAGCGTTAACGAAGTCAGCGCCTTTTTCGGTCAGGACTACGTTGTTGCCGGAGATGGCGTAGTAGCCATCTGCGTTGGTGCCAGCGGTGAAGCTGATGTTCAGGTTTTCGCGTGGGGTTTCTTCGTCTTTAGCGACGAAGGTACCGGCGATAGTGCCTGCTTCAGCGGTGTTCTCGACGATGGTGGTCGGCGTGACAGCAATCACCGGAACATCGTTAACCAGCGTTACGGTCGGTTGACCGGTACCGGTGGAATTCAGACCTTCAACGTCGGTAACGGTCAGGTCGATCTTCGGCAGCTGGTTGCCGGCATTAACGAAGTCAGCACCTTTTTCGGTCAGGACTACGTTGTTGCCGGAGATGGCGTAGTAGCCGTCAGCGTTGGTGCCAGCGGTAAAGCTGATGGTCAAACCATCGCGCGGGGTTTCTTCGTCTTTCGCGACGAAGGTACCGGCGACGGTGCCTGCTTCAGCAGTGTTTTCAACGATGGTGGTCGGCGTGACAGCAATTACTGGTACGTCGTTGACCAGGGTCACGGTCGGTTGACCGGTGCCAGTGGAGTTCAGGCCTTCAACGTCGGTGACGGTGAGGTCGATCTTCGGCAGCTGGTTGCCAGCGTTAACGAAGTCAGCGCCTTTTTCAGTCAGTACAACGTTGTTGCCGGAGATGGCGTAGTAACCGTCAGCGTTGGTGCCAGCGGTGAAGCTGATGTTCAGGTTTTCGCGCGGGGTTTCTTCGTCTTTGGCAACGAAGGTACCGGCGACGGTGCCTGCTTCGGCAGTGTTTTCAACGATGGTGGTCGGCGTGACAGCAATTACCGGTACGTCGTTAACCAGCGTTACGGTCGGTTGACCGGTGCCAGTGGAGTTCAGGCCTTCAACGTCAGTAACGGTCAGGTCGATCTTCGGCAACTGGTTGCCGGCATTAACGAAGTCAGCACCTTTTTCGGTCAGGACCACGTTGTTGCCGGAGATGGCGTAGTAGCCGTCAGCGTTGGTGCCAGCAGTGAAGCTGATGGTCAAACCATCGCGTGGTGTTTCTTCGTCTTTCGCGACGAAGGTACCGGCGACGGTGCCTGCTTCAGCGGTGTTCTCGACGATGGTGGTCGGCGTGACAGCAATTACTGGGACGTCGTTAACCAGGGTCACGGTCGGTTGACCGGTGCCGGTGGAGTTCAAGCCTTCAACGTCGGTGACGGTCAGGTCGATCTTCGGCAGTTGGTTACCAGCGTTAACGAAGTCCGCGCCTTTTTCGGTCAGCACGACGTTGTTACCGGAGATGGCGTAGTAGCCGTCAGCGTTGGTGCCTGCGGTGAAGCTGATGGTCAAACCATCGCGTGGTGTTTCTTCGTCTTTAGCGACGAAGGTACCGGCGACAGTGCCTGCTTCAGCAGTGTTCTCAACGATGGTGGTCGGCGTGACAGCAATCACCGGAACATCGTTAACCAGCGTTACGGTCGGTTGACCGGTGCCAGTGGAATTCAGGCCTTCAACGTCAGTAACGGTCAGGTCGATCTTCGGCAGCTGGTTGCCAGCGTTAACGAAGTCAGCACCTTTTTCAGTCAGCACGACGTTGTTGCCGGAGATGGCGTAGTAACCGTCAGCGTTGGTGCCTGCGGTGAAGCTGATGTTCAGGTTCTCGCGTGGGGTTTCTTCGTCTTTCGCGATGAAAGTACCGGCGACGGTGCCTGCTTCAGCAGTGTTCTCGACGATGGTAGTCGGCGTGACAGCAATTACCGGAACATCGTTAACCAAGGTCACGGTCGGTTGACCGGTGCCGGTGGAATTCAGGCCTTCAACGTCAGTAACGGTCAGGTCGATCTTCGGTAACTGGTTGCCAGCGTTAACGAAGTCAGCACCTTTTTCGGTCAGGACCACGTTGTTGCCGGAGATGGCGTAGTAACCGTCAGCGTTGGTGCCAGCAGTGAAGCTGATGTTCAGGTTTTCGCGCGGGGTTTCTTCGTCTTTCGCGACGAAGGTACCGGCGACGGTGCCTGCTTCAGCAGTGTTCTCGACGATGGTGGTCGGCGTGACAGCAATTACTGGTACGTCGTTGACCAGGGTCACGGTCGGTTGACCGGTGCCGGTGGAGTTCAAGCCTTCAACGTCGGTGACGGTCAGGTCGATCTTCGGCAGTTGGTTACCAGCGTTAACGAAGTCCGCGCCTTTTTCGGTCAGCACGACGTTGTTACCGGAGATGGCGTAGTAGCCGTCAGCGTTGGTGCCTGCGGTGAAGCTGATGGTCAAACCATCGCGTGGTGTTTCTTCGTCTTTAGCGACGAAGGTACCGGCGACGGTGCCTGCTTCAGCGGTGTTCTCGATGATGGTGGTCGGCGTGACAGCAATTACTGGTACGTCGTTGACCAGCGTTACGGTCGGTTGACCGGTGCCAGTGGAATTCAGGCCTTCAACGTCGGTGACGGTCAGGTCGATCTTCGGCAGCTGGTTGCCCGCGTTAACGAAGTCAGCACCTTTTTCAGTCAGCACGACGTTGTTGCCGGAGATGGCGTAGTAACCGTCAGCGTTGGTGCCTGCGGTGAAGCTGATGTTCAGGTTCTCGCGTGGGGTTTCTTCGTCTTTCGCGATGAAAGTACCGGCGACGGTGCCTGCTTCAGCAGTGTTCTCGACGATGGTAGTCGGCGTGACAGCAATTACCGGAACATCGTTAACCAAGGTCACGGTCGGTTGACCGGTGCCGGTGGAATTCAGGCC
>NZ_JFYX01000030.1:0-14045 GCF_000632245.1 Pseudomonas sp. RIT357 | reverse complement strand
CGTCGGCCTTCTCCACGTCCCCATGAATCGGCGGTTGCATCAGCGGGATATCAATCGCAGGCAGGTCTGAACGCGTTCTGGGCCGGCGATAAAGATGCTTGCTCACATGGATATCCTCCGGTTCCGTCACGCACTTTGCGGGCATGGGTTTAGGGAAATCAGACACCTGTTGACTTGGGTTGGCTACTGTCAGATTTAACAGGTAGACATGGAATTGTGACGCTGCGCCGTCCATCGCCACCTGTTAATTCTGACAGTAGCCAATGCTGATACGTGGGTGTTTGATGGCGAAAACGATGTGTGGATATCCCCCTCACCGCTTTGTTCGGGAGAAAGGACATGAGCACCGAAAGCGCCAAGACCCCGGCAGTCCAACCGAAACAACTTGCGCACTTAGCGATACCCGGTATGCCGACCAATGTTGACGGATATGACGGGGGTATTCCTGTCTGGCTGATGGAGAAAGGTCTTACAGTTCGGGTGGACAATAGCTGGTTTGCAAATGCTGACGATGTTATTCAGATCGTCCGGATGCCAGGCATGGAGGAGCTCGCCAGCACGAAAGTGAAGCCGGGGGAAGAAAACAGACAGAGCTTTTTCTTTTCCATTCCCGAAGAAAAACTGCCTGACGGAGAGGTACGCCTGGGTTATGTCGTGAACTTCAAGGGCGGAACAGACTATCAACCGTCCTATCCCTTGAGTGTCTTGGTCAAAAAGAACCTGCCTGCGGGCGAAGACAATAATCAGCTCGAACCGGGTCACTCAGAACTCACCTTCACTCTTTCAACCCTTGAGGTGAATCCACCCAATGCAGCAAAAGGGGTCAGTGTGATCGTTGATCCTTACCCGAATATGCATCCACGGGATCGTATCTACTTAAAATGGGGTGACGTGACTATCGGGCAACAAATTTCCGGCGTTGGACAAGCGACTCTGATCCTCGTTAACAACGCTCAGTTAATCGAAGCCGGAAACAGTGATGGCCTGCTGGTCAGCTTTTATGTTGTGGATGTAGTGGGTAACGCTTCCACCTCCCGATCCAAATACATCCCAGTGCGAGTGGATCTCGGCAGTGCGCAACACGATGGTCCGTTTATCCAATCTGAAGATCAGTCGGGCTTTATCGATATCGAACGACTAGCAGGTGAAAACTTGAAAGTCGGCATGTACACACCCGCGAACGTCGGCCGAATCGGTGATTGGTACGTCTTTACCGTTAAGGCTTACCCGCCATTGGGTGGCAAGGTGGTTCACCGACGAATCGAAACGATCACCCGCGCCGGTACGGCGACCTATCACGACGTGCCTTACAGCAAAGTCCGTGCGGCAGCCGGAGGAGCGGTAGAAATCAGCTGCGAATTGATCCGGGCAGACGACCTGGTCAATCAGGTATCCAAAAAGACCTTTTCTGAGGTAGTGGGGCCAGTTGCCCGCTTGGAGGCACCTTATTTCGAAAAGTACCCGGAGGATATCGTCATCATCGAGAGGGAACTCGTCCTGAACATTCCGTGGTACGCATGGCGCAAACCTACAGACAGGCTCACGTTGATCCTGCGTTACGTGAAGTCACTCAACGAAATTATTCTTTTTAGCGTGACCAAGTCAGTCGGCACGTTCTGGGCCGATGGGGCGCCGGTTCATTGGGTGATCAACGGGACGGATATTGAGCAGTTCGCCGGCTACGCCCCTGATCTCTACTTTGTGTACGAATCCGGATCGGCCTCCAACAGGGCCCGTTCCGTTGACTTGAACGAGTCACTGCGCCGTAGCGTGCGAATACTGCAAGGTTCCTGACCGCCGTATTCGCGTGCGGACCGCCTGTCGCTACCTGTTAACAATGACAGTAGTCGAGTTCCTCTTTGACTGTCTTTGATATCCCCAAGTGCAGGAACATTTCCTGTGAAGCGTGACCACTTTCTATCTGGAGAAAGCCATGCCTACCAAAAACAGCAAGCCTGCCCCAAAAGCCAAAAGCAAAAAGGCATCGCCAATCAAACCCAAGTTTCTCGACACTCTTCGGATTCCTGGAATGTCTCCGGCGTTCGCGGGCTATGACGGCGGCATTCCCCTCTGGCTGCTGAACAGAGGCCTGACCGTGACGGTGGATAAAAATTGGCCAGCCAACCCTGGCGACGTAATCCAGGTGCTTAACATAGTGGGGATGACGGTACTCGCAGATAAAACGCTGAAGCCCGGAGAAGAAGCGCACAACAGTTTCTCTTTTGCCATTTTGGACAGCGAACTTCCGGAAGGAGATCTGATACTGGGGTACAAGGTACTTTATGCGGGCGGCCCGTCTAATGACCTTTCTTATCCGTTGACACTGATGGTCAAACGAACACTCCCCGGCGGCGTAGATCGGGACATTATTACCCCTGGTCATTCCGAACTACATTTCAGCATATCCGATACAGAGATCAGGGAGATTCAAGCCGGGCGAGGAGTAATCATCACCATTCAGCCTTACCCGAATATGGATCCATTGGATCGTATCGAATGCCAGGTGGGTAGCTACTTAGTTCCCGCCCAGCAGGTGGCCGGTGTTGGCCTGCCGACCGAGATAAAACTCAACCGCGATCAAATTATCCTGATTGGGAATGGTAAGGATCGATTGGTGAGCTTCCAGGTTGTCGACGCAGTCCGTAACGTCTCCACCCCCCGCTCAGCCAACATCAAAATCCTGGTCGACATAGGCAGCGCCAATCTTGCTGCGCCTATCTTCGCGACCCAACAATTCCCAGGCATGATCGACCTTGAGATGCTCAATGGTGAGCCTCTGCATATGCAGTTGTTCACTTATAGTTTTGAGGGGAAATTGGGCAACACGTATTTTGCGACTTACAGGGGGTACCCGAAGCTGGGGGGGGTGGTACTGCATCAGCAATACATCGAGATCGAAGCCGTCAACAGGCCCCATGACTTTTTCGTGCCCAATGACAAAGTGCGCGCCATTGCTGGAGGCAAAGCGGAGATCAGTTTCATCTTGTTGGACGGTCTCGATATCTTGAACTACTCGAGAATCGCCTCCGCTGCCGTTCAGGACGCGATCATTCGACTGCAACCACCTTTTTTTACGCGATACCCCACCCATGTCGTCAACCCTATCCCTACGGGTGGCGCCGCCGTTGAAATTCCTTGGTACGCATGGCGCAGGCCCACCGACAAGATCATGTTGCTCATGCGTTACGTGATACCAGGTAGCAATGAACTTATTCTCTACGACGACCTGTTCACCGTAGGGTCGGTGCCTGTAGGTGTGCCGATCAGACGACTGATTCCACACGAAGCGCTCTTGAAGTTCAACGGCACCACGCCCGACCTGTATTACGTGTATGAACCCGAAAACATACTGGCACGCAGCACATCACTAAACGAATCACTACGCCAGGACGTACAGATTGGCGCATTGAAAAAAAGGAAATGAACCCGCTGCGTTTTCGCTGAGCCCACCCGCTCCTCTTTTGGAGGTTCGACAATGTCCCGTAAAACCAAAAAACAGACCGGCAGCCCACTCAATGACTACGATCTGGGCCCTTTGTTGATCAGCGGTATAGAGCCCCCTCTTGAAGGGGATACCGAGTCTGACGGTGCCCTAGGCGCACGGCATGTCGAACATAATCTGGAGGTGCTGCTCTTGGCGTTCCCGGGGATTGTTGTAGACACCGAGATCTACCTGATTTGGAACAACCCTAACGCGCCGGTGGATTATCTGATCATTCAACAAGAGAACGTGGGTAATCGGTTTTTCAGCCTGATGGTAGATAAAGAGCAAATCTTGCCGGAGTGGGCTGAGGTCTATTGCCTCATCAGGCGTCCTAGCGGCAACCAATCCAAGACCAAGCCGCTTAAGCTCAGAGTGAAACGCAGTCGTCCTGGTTACCCTGACCCGAATCCGGATGCCGAAGGCAACCAGGGTCTGGTATTTTTCCTGCCCCCCGACCTGGAAGCCGGCAGCCATGTGGATATGGCCAGGGCAGATCGGGGTGTAGTGCTTGAAATCCAGCCTTGGGAAAACATGGCCCCGTGGGACCGCTGCCTCATAGCTTGGGGCATCACAATTGTCGAGTATGTGGTGAAAGCTATTGAGGTAGGACGCTCATTTGAAATGCTCATTTCCCCCGAGATCATCAAAGAGAACCCTCACTACGTAAACATGCCGGTCGCGATGCAAATCAAGGACGTGGGCGGTAACTACCCGGCTGATCCCAACTCCAAATCGAATTGGTCAGAGATACAACGGGTAGAAGTCAATCTCGGGCTCTTGCGGCCACGCCCTCCGTTCCTTAAGCAAGCCGGGGAAATCGTTGAACTTGATGAGTTGGGTGGTGCCGCGCAAATCGTCCAGATATTTATCGATAATGATTATTTCGAGCGCGACGATAAAATTTCTTTTGAATGGGAAGGCCGAGATATTCAAAACGTGCCCTTTTTCCACAGCGAGCAGAGAGATGTCAACCTGACTAACTTCATCGAAGACTTCGATGTGCCCAACGAAATGGTCAGGGCAATAGCCGGTGGTACCGCGATCATGTACTACAACCTCTACAAGTCCAGGGATAATGAATGGCTGCCGTCAAGAAAAGTACGGATACGGGTGAATGGCGAAGTCATTGAGTGGCCGGCGCCCAGCATCGTAGAAGCACCCGGTGGAGAGTTGGATCCGAATTCAGCCGCCACCGTTAAATATCTCGCACAGGATGGCTGGACTTCCGCCACAAAAATTCGAATTGTATGGGCCGCCCATTCAGTCAATTTTTCCGAAGAGTTTTTCCTGGGGCCTATCCCGGACAATAAGCAACTTTCATTTACCGTCCCAAGTACCGAAGTCCGGCGATTTAACACATTGCCTGTCGAAGTGTATTACGAACGCATCGACCTTCTGCCGCATCGTCAATCACAACGCCTTCAGCTTCAAGTGGGCGCACCGACAGCAACACTGCCGGCGGTGAGGGTCGAAAGCGCTTCGGGCAATTATCTGGATCCGGCTAACATCGGTACGCACGTGCTGATTACCCTACCACTGACCGACAGTCTGGAAAATGATGTTATTAAATTGGATTGGGACGGCGACGCCGTAAGTACCTCCGTTCAGATTACGCTGGCTAAAGACCAACAAGGAAAAGCACTGGACATCTCAATCGCGCGCAGTTTTGTCGTTGACAATCTGGGGCAGTCCGTGAGAATCAAATACAGTTTAAGCAGAAATAATGTCCCCAGACGTTTTTCACCTATTTCCGTTTTCCTTATTCGCGCGAGCCTTGACCATATTACTAATTTCCGCAACAGCAACATTAATGGCTGGAGTTACGGGCCAGCACTTTCCGACATTCGCGACAGGACGTTCAGGGTCTATGGAAGTTACACAGTCTTCCATAACTACACTTATCCACGGTCCGACAAAAGTGGCGTGCTTTTCAGTCAGCAGTTCAAAAACCTGATCCCAGGCCAACGATATGAATTCAGTATGAAAGTCAGACGATTTGATGGGCGCTATAGTTTTCCGTCACTTTCTCTAAGTACCTCGCAAGGAACGCTCACAGCAGCGACAAGAATTAGTGACATGGTAAATTTTCAGACACTCATTGGAACGGTAACTGCCAACAGCGCAGCACTCACGCTCTATATAAACAGCCACAATTCGTCTAGTGATGGTAACGACTACGAAATCGGGGAAATCCGCTTCCGGCTGATTTAGCACAACACGTTTTCTGTCAATACCCATTAACCCGAAAGCCGACCCTGACAGGAGTTACCAGCATGTCTAAAGTCATTACCAATAACCACCAGTCAACAGCTGAGTTGGGTGACCTTTACATTCCCAGGCTCCACCCGGCGGCCGCCGGTGAAGTAGGTGTCGACGGTAAACTGGGCCTAAGAAATATCGAAACAACTCAGGTTGTCTATGTAAAGACCGGCGCGCACACAGTACCCGGCCAACTGCTCGAACTGTTCGGCAACAACCCCATTCTTCCGGTCGCTCATACCTTTGTCATGGCCGCAGATACTCAGCGTGAATGGCTACCGATCCTCCTTCCGGCAGACAGTATCACGCCTAACTGGATCAGCCCGCTGGTGTGTCGGATTAACGCATCGGGCGCTTCTACCCTCCCCCTGCGCTTGCGAGTTGACTTTAACCGTCCGGGTGGCCGTGACTACGATTCCAGGCCGGGCCACCAAGGACTGATTATCCATCTCCCGGATGATGTGCTGGTAAACGGCGTCAGTGAAGCCAGGGCTCGCGAGAATATCGAAATCACGCTGATGCGCTACCTCTACGCGGCACCTGGAGACGAGGTGCTGCTGTGCTGGGGGGATCAACAAGTCACCTTTTTAATCACCGAGGCTAACCTGAATCCAGAGATCAACATTGTAGTGCCATACGCGACAGTCATGGCCGCTCGCGACAGCCTGGAACTGAACGTGAGGCTCCAGGTACGCGGACATACCGGCAACTCTACTGACCCGGCTGCACGCTGGTCTGCAGCCAGCAAAGTGTTGGCGTATGTACAGCGCGACATTCTGAGAGAGCCTTACAGCACAGCGGTTGACCCGCAAACCGGAATCATCGATCTGGACAAACTGGCAGGTAAACCCGTTACCGCGTCGGTGTTTGCGACACCGGATTATTTCGAGGAGAAAGACACCCTGGAGTTTTTTTTCAAGGCTACCGATGCTCAGGGAAAAATTTCCATACACAGCGAAGAACGCACCGTGGAAAGGTTTAACGCGATCTATGACTTCATTATCCCTCCCGAGTTTATGGCGGGGCTGGGCCAAGGTCATGCCAAGTTGTCCTACGCGCTGCACAAGAACATCGGCTCAACGACGATGTATTCACAAGCTGCCTACGCGAGTATCCATGGCGCATCGGTTGAGTGGCCGGCGCCTTATGTGATCGACACTATGCCCTTCGCTGAAATACGCCCTGTCCTCAGAGATGGGCAGGCCTATGTGCCTTACCAGACCAGTTGGAAACCGTGGGACCTGGTTACGTTGGTCTGGCTTCTGCCTGACCGGGACGGAACCGTGGAGTACCGTTTCACCCGCAGTGCAGGTGAGCGCCCGGAGAACAACGTCATTGAGTTCGTACTCCCTGCGGCCGAAATCAAGCGATTTGAGGGACGCCCGTCCGAAATGCATTACGAGGTCAACGCAACGGATGGGCGACTGCTTGGCGAGTCTGCGCGCAAAAACCTGCTGATGGGGACTCCTTGGGAGGCGATGCTCGCTCCGGTAGTCGGCAAGGTTGCCGGTTATCACCTTGATCCGGACCTGGTGCCGGATGGCGCTTGGGTGACCATCCCCAACCCTCCTGTTGGCCAGCATGTTCGTTTGCATTGGTTCGGCCCGGTTAACCGTATTGCAATGCTGACATATGTTTCGACCCCCGGAGATGTGCGAATCAAAGTGCCCGCACAGTACGTATTGGATAACCTCAATCGCATCGTGAAAGTGTATTGGGAGGTCAACCATAACGGCACTCCGACGCGCTATTCGAGCGTGTTGACGCTTCGCATTGCACGCCGAGGCACTTCCGGGTTTGAGGACGTAGGGTGAAGAGGCGGACTGTGCCAACTCCAAGGCTGCCTGATTGGTTTTCAATCTTTACATCGGAGGTTTAACGATGCTTCGTACTCCAAAAAAAAATGTCGGAGGTACTGCCGACGAAAGACCGTCCGAGCTGTACTTCCCGAATTTGGGCACGCCTATCAAGGAAGACACTGAGACTGACAAGTGCATTGGTCTGCGGCATGTCGAGCATGATCTTACGCCGGTACTTTTTCATGGGCACACGTTCGCACTCGACACAGAGATATTCCTGTACTGGAACAGCCCGACGCCAGAGGATTTCCTGGTTATCGACGAAGGCAATGTGTATGAGCCGATGTATATCCTGAACATAGCCAAAGAAAACATTTTGCCGGGTCGGGCCACTGCGTACTGCACCATTTGGGAGCCTGGCAAAAGCCCCGTAGACACCGACAGCACCAGGATTCGGATCAAGCTTAATCGCCCCGGTAATGAAGACCCGGACCCGGATAAAAAGGGCCACCAAGGACTGGTATTTTTTATTCCCGAAGACCTCGAAGCAGGTGCGGTGATAGACGCTGAGAGGGCCAAGCGCGGGGTGGTTCTGGATGTCCAGCCTTACGAAAACATGGCCGAGTTTGATACCTGCCGAATTGCGTGGGGTTCTCGTTCGATCAGTCACGTGGTGATGCCCAGGGAAGTCGGCAGGGGGTTCCAGATAACGGTGACCAACGATGTCATCCATGCTGCGGGCAGCGATCCTTTCCTGCCCATCGCAATGCAGGTCATCGATGCCGTCGGCAACTATCCGGTCTTCGATCCTGAATCGGACGCTAATTGGTCGCCGCCGAATTGGGTCAATGTAAACCTCGGTACACGCTTGCTTGAGGCACCATTTCTTGAGCAGCCGGGTGACGTTATCGACTTGAAGCGGCTCGGGGCCGCACCGCAGAAGATCAAACTGTTTCTTCATCCAGAGGTGTTCGACATAGGCGATAGAGTACGCCTGGACTGGGACGGCCGGGACGCAGAGAACTTTCCAGTGCCGTACAGTGATGAGAAAACCGTCGAGCGCACCACTAGCTTTATGGAATTCGATATTCCGAATGAAAGAGTCCGGGCACTGGGGGGAGGAGCCGCCTTGTTGTCCTGCAGCCTTCATCGGCTGAAAACCAACGATATGCTTGTTTCGATGAAAGCCCGAGTGACTGTACGCGGGGCTGCCGGTCCCTGGCAGGCACCCCAGGTCCAAGAGGCCACGGCAGGCTACCTGGACCCGGCTATTGCCAAAGCCACGGTGACCCTGATCGCTCCCGACGGGTGGGAAGACTCCACTCAGATCAGGCTCGTTTGGGTGGGCGGCTCAGTGGCCTACATCCAGGAGTACACGCTGGCAACGATCCCGACAGATCGCATCCTCGTATTCACGGTCGACGGCGAACACATCAAGCGCTTCAATACTCTGCTCACCGAGCTGTATTACGTACGCGCGGACCGGCCATCCAGCCGTGAGTCGTTGCGCATGCAAATACAGGTAGGCAAGCCCGGCGGCGCGCTGCCTCAGGCGCGGGTTGAAAGCGCTGATGCCGAGCAACAGGTGATGGTGACTCTGCCATTCACCGAAACTGAGCCCGGAGACATCGTGACATTACAGTGGATCAGTGACGAATCGAGAACGACAGTACCCAACACACTGGACTCGGAAACCGCTGGCCGGGCACTGTATGCGCCGATCGACATCGGCAACCTTAAGGACGGAGATATCGTACGGGTGTATTACAGCCTCAGGCGAGGTGGTCAACCCACCCGTTACTCGAAGCTGCTTGTGTGGGTAATGGGCCTTGACGGCAACGGTTGATTGGGTCAGTTGCCGAATTGGAGGCAGTCCGTTGATTTTGGTCATACACGAAGGCAGGCGTACTCAGCCGACTACCCACCATTTCGGCAACAACTGACGCACCCGCCCTTCCCCAAACCGATCATCCATCAACATCACCACTCCCCGATCGTGCTGGCTGCGGATCACCCTGCCCGCCGCCTGCACCACCTTTTGAATACCGGGATACAGGTACGTGTAGTCGTACCCCGCGCCAAAAATCGCGGCCATCCGCAGCTTCATCTGCTCGTTCACCGGGTTGAGTTGCGGCAGCCCCAGGGTGGCGATAAACGCGCCGATCAAGCGTGCTCCGGGTAAGTCGATGCCTTCTCCGAAAGCACCACCGAGTACGGCAAAGCCGATCCCCTGGCTGTGTTCGGTGAACTGGTCGAGAAACGCCTGTCGCTCGGTTTCGGCCATGCCCCGCGATTGCTGCCACAGGGTGATGTGCGGGTGTCGTTCGGCGAGCAGTTGAGCCACCTGCTGCAGGTAATCGAAGCTTGAAAAAAACGCCAGGTAGTTACCCGGTTGCTGTCCGAACTGGCGGGCTATCAGCTCGACAATGGGGGCCAGCGAGGCCTCGCGATGCACGTAGCGGGTGGAAATTTCATCGATAATCCGCACCTGCAATTGCTCGGCCTTGAACGGTGATTCCACATCGATCCAGGCAGTGTCCGTCGGCAGGCCGAGCAGGTCGGCGTAATAGTGCCGAGGGCTAAGGGTCGCCGAAAACAGCACGCTGCTGCGGGCGGCGGTGAGCCGGGGGCGGATGAATTCGGCGGGCACCACGTTGCGCAGGCACAGGGTGGAACTGCTGCGTTTGCCGCCGAGCTGACGTTTGTGGATGTCGAAGATGAAGTGTTCATTGAGCAGCTCGGCGACTTTGGCAAATTGCAGCGCTTCAAAGTAGAAAGCTTGCAGGTCACCGCTGAGGGCTTCGGGGTGGTCGTTGAAGTAATCGCCCAGGGCGCTGGTGCACAGGCTCAAGGCCTGGAGCAGCTTTTCCGGGCGCGCGGCGTAGGCCTGGTACGGCGCGAGCTGGTCTTTGTGAAGGGCATTCCATTCGCGATTGAGGCGCTGCAAGGGTTTCTTCAGGGGCTCGGGCGCAGTGTCGCGCAGGCTCTTGAGGCTGTACTGGTCGAGGCTTGCGCTGTACATGGAGCGTGCGCGTTCTACCAGGTTATGGGCTTCGTCCACCAGCACCGCGACGCGCCATTGGTTGAGTTGGGCCAGGCCGAAGAGCATGGCGCCGAAGTCGAAATAGTAGTTGTAGTCGGCGACGATCAAGTCGGCCCAGCGTGCCATTTCCTGGCTGAGGTAATAAGGGCATACGTCATGGGCCAGGGCGACCGCGCGCAGGTTGCGCTGGTCGAGCAGGCTTACCTTGGAGGCGGCAATGCGCGCGGCGGGCAAACGGTCGTAGAAACCCTTGGCCAAGGGGCATGAGTCGCCATGGCAGGCTTTGTCCAGGTGTTCGCAGGCTTTGTCCCGAGCCACCAGTTCGAGCACACGCAGTTGCAAGCCGGGGCTGCTGGTGAACAGCACCTGCGATGCGTCGAGGGCAAGTTTGCGGCCCGGGGTCTTGGCGGTGAGGAAGTACACCTTGTCCAATTGCTGCGGCGCAAAGGCCTTGAACAGCGGGAAGATCGTGCCGATGGTCTTGCCGATGCCAGTGGGCGCCTGGGCCATCAGGCAGCGCCCGGTGCTGGCGGCTTTGTATACCGTCTCGGCTAACGTGCGTTGGCCGGGGCGAAAGTCAGCATGGGGGAAACTCAAGGCTTGCGCGGCGGTGTTACGCGCTTCGCGGTGCTGCATTTCCTGTTGAGCCCAGCCGAGGAACAGCGTGCATTGCTGGTTGAAGAACCTCTCCAGATCAGGCGCGTGGAAGCGTTGATTGAGCAGGGTCTCGCCCTCGCCGACGATATCGAAGTACACCAGCGCCAGGTCGATTTCCGTCAACCCTAGCTTCTGGCACATCAGCCAGCCGTACACCTTGACCTGGGCCCAGTGCAATTGCCGGTGGTTGGCGGGCTGGGCATCAAGGTTGCCGCGGTAGGTTTTGACTTCTTCCAGGCGATTGGCATCGGGGTCGTAGCCATCTGCCCTGCCCCGTACCTTGAGTTGTTGGTACTCGCCTTCCAGTGCTACTTCGTTTTGGTAGTGCGCACTGCGGCGCGACGCGACTGTGCGGTGGCCCACGATACCTTCCTGGGCGCTGGGTGACGGGGTAAAGCGCAGGTCCAGGTCGCCGACCTTGGCCGTGAACTCACACAATGCGCGCACGGCCACGTTGTAGCTCAAGCCGGTTGCTCCGCCCAGCGCACGTAGCAGACGGTGACCGGCATCTGGTTCTCGCCACAGAACTCCAGCCAGCGCAGTTGGTTGTCCTGCAGACGGTCGCCCGGACCTTTGACTTCGATCATGCGGTAGGACTTTTGCGCAGGCCAGAACTGGATCAGGTCCGGCATGCCCGCGCGGTTGGCGCGGATGTCCAGGAGCAGGCGTTCAAACCAGTAGCGCAGGTGTTCGGCGGGCAAGCACTCCAGGGCCTGCTCTAACAGGTCTTCACTGAGCAGATTCCAGAATACGAAGGGCGATTGAATGCCCCACTTGACGGCGTAGCGCTGGCGAATG
Organism: Pseudomonas sp. RIT357; assembly: GCF_000632245.1. Lineage (NCBI taxonomy): Bacteria > Pseudomonadati > Pseudomonadota > Gammaproteobacteria > Pseudomonadales > Pseudomonadaceae > Pseudomonas > Pseudomonas sp. RIT357. The sequence continues at coordinate 2,005 of NZ_JFYX01000030.1, read as the reverse complement.
AGGGCCTTGTACCGATCATCCTGCAGTTGCTCGAAACACGCGGCGAACAGTGGGGCGCGGCGCTGGTGGAAGTCTTCGCTGTGCAAGTCGGCCGGGCCACGCTGGAACGGGTGGAAAAACGCTCCCGGCAGCGGTGCGAAGATCGCGTCCCAGCACAGCAACCCGAACAGCGAATTGATCAGGCCGTTTTCCACGTAATGCACCGGCGCATCGGGCGCGCTCAAATGAGCCTGGACGCAGTACTCCACCGACATCAAGGGTTCCGGCAGTGCCAGTTCCAGGTCCAGGCGCATGACTTCCCGTGGTCTGAGCCTGGGCAGCTTGGGCTCACCCAGCTTGCGACGCAGGCGCGGCATGACGCGCAGCAGGTGTTGCTGTTCGGCGGCACTTTCCGGTGCCTGTTGCGCGGCACTCGCCAGAACCAAGGCCTGGGCGTAGTCCTCCTGGCGCTCCAGCACGCGGATCAATCGCGCACGGGCGCCGGGGTAGGCGCAGGCACGGTAGATTTGCTCGGCCAAGGCCAACTCGGCGCTGCGCTCACAATACTGCCCCATCTGGAACAGCAGCTTGGCCCGGCGTTTTTCCAGCCAGGGGTTGTCGGTCGTCAGCGTGGCCACTTGCGCCAGCACGTCGTGCAGCGCGGTGCCGGTTTCAAACGCGTGCTGGCATTGGTGCAGGAACAGCACGCCGTGCACGTCGTCACGGCTGCGCAAACCCCGGGATTCAGCGCAGAACGCCACTTTTTCGTAGGTGTAGATGCCGAGGTCTGCCAGCACGAATTCCGACCAGTCCTGGTGCAGATTGCCGAAGAACATCAAGCGCAGCCGGTCACACAAGTCCATCACGGTGAGGCTGTACAGCGGTTCGGCAAGCTGCGGGCACCACTGGGCAAAGCTGCGGGTTTCACTGAACTGCGCTGCCAGCCCCTCAAGCCAGTCGGCCTTCTTGCCTTTGGGTTGGTCGATCCACGGCTTGAACGTGCTGAGGATTTCGCCTTTTTGCAGCAAGGCGAACACCTCTTCAAAGGCCAACAGGCATTGATCGTCAACCCAACCCAATTGCCGCAATGGCGTTGCAGCCGCGTGGGTACAACCGACCTCCTGATAGCTGAGTTTCCCCGCGCGAAAGTGCACGCCCTTGCGCATTACCATGCGCACTAACAACGCCTGGGACGGCTGCGGCAAGCTGTCGAATTGCTGAATGAAATGCTGTTCGTCAGGGTCCAGCAGATCGGCATAGCGCTGCCCCAGCCATTGCAGGACCTGGCGGAAGTTGTGCAGGTAATAGAGCGGGTCGTCGAGGGGGTTGGTCATGGCGCAAGCGAGTCAAATACTGGTTATGCATACAGAGTGCCGGTCCCGATGCTCTGTTGCAATCGGTAATAGATAAATGGCTCACGCAACTTTTTGTATAAAAGTGATCAGATGGTGGAGTCGATGGCGTAACATTTGCGGCCCGCAGCCGCACGCTGCGGGACTTTTCAGGGTTAAGGTAAGGGTTATGAACATGAAGAATTTGGGTCTGCCACTGGTTGCACTCACATTTCTGGTATTGGCCGGTTGCGCGACGCAAACCGTAGTGACATTGCAAAATGGCACGCAGTATTTGACCAAAGACACCCCAAACGCCAAGACCGCCGATGGTTTTTATGAGTTCACCGACATCGCTGGCAAACGCGTTCGTGTCAAAGCCGCCGATGTGGCGACGGTGCGCAAGGAAAAGTGAAGTGGTTCTTCAGTCGATATCTTTATTGACTGAGCCACCGCCATCGGGGGCAAGCCCCCTCCCACAGGGTTGACCGCGTTCCAATTTGACCAATAGCGTCCGCTGCCCACTGATGCGCAAGGAAGACTGATTCTCCGCTGCCAACATTGATCAATTGTGGGAGGGGGCTTGCTCCCGATGGCGATCTTCCAGTCAACATCTCCATTGACTGAGCCACCGCCATCGGGGGCAAGCCCCCTCCCACAGGGTTGACCGCGTTCCAATTTGACCAATAGCGTCC
>NZ_JFYX01000029.1:0-16165 GCF_000632245.1 Pseudomonas sp. RIT357 | reverse complement strand
GCTGAACAGCAGAGCAAAAGAAGAGCAGAACAGCAGAGCAAAAGAAGAGCAGAACAGCGGGACAGCAGAACAGCAGAACAGCAGAACAGCAGAACAGCAGAACAGCAGAACAGCAGAACAGCAGAACAGCAGAACAGCAGAACAGCAGAACAGCAGAACAGCAGAACAGCAGGCTAGAACCTATCTGTCTGATCTATGGAGATCAAACTGTGGGAGGGGGCTTGCTCCCGATGGCAGTGGGTCAGTCACAACTGCATCAACTGACACACCCTCATCGGGAGCAAGCCCCCTCCCACATTTGGACGGAGTTCGGCTTAAGAACCCGGTCGGCTCTAAGGCCGCCGCGCTCTTGCTTTTGATCTGAAATCGCCCCGTCAACCACGATGGCCGGAATTCGACGTTGATTTGGGGGGTAAACCGGCAGGGATGCCGGTTTAGCCGCCCTGCGCCATGGATGGCGCGTGGCGGCGGCCCCCAAATCAATGTCGGATTACGGGCATGCCGAGCCTAGGCGAGGCACCGAGTGGTGGGGCGAAGGCCTTTTGGTTACTTTTGTGCCTTTACAAAAGTGACCCGCTGTAAGAGCGGAACCACAAGCCGTCGTTACCTAAATAACGGATATGTACACCCTAACGGATACGTACACCCTAACGGATATGTACGCCGACACACCTCAACTCAACAAAACAACCCCCCCAGGCAACTCCGTACACTTAGCCCCATAAGCATCCCGTATCAACAACGCCACGCCCGCCAACTGCTGCAAACTAAACCGCGCCTGCACCCGCCGCTGCCCCAGTTCCTTGTTAAGCAACACCAACATCCCCGGCCGATAGCGGTTGATCTCATCCACCACCGTCGCCAACGTCGCGTTGTCAAACACCAGCACCTGCTCACGCCAGGCCACCACCGACTGCGTATCCACGGTGATCACGTCACTGACCCCGGCAGCGCCGTAGCTCATTTGCCGACCACGGCCCAAACTCACGCTGTTGCCGCCCACGTCCACCGACAGCGACCCTTCGATACAGGTGACACACACCCTGTGATCGGTATGACGCACATTGAACCGCGCCTGCGCCGCACTGACCCAGCCCTCCCCGGCCTGGATCTTGAGCGGCTGCGCAATGTGGGCAACGACCTCGACCTCGCCTTCGAGCAATTCAATCCCCTGACCCACCCGGCTGATGCGCGTCTGGGTATTGAGTTCCAGGCTCACGCCATCACTCAACAGCACTTGGCGCTGCTCGCCGACCTCAGTGCGATAGTCCGCCGTCAGCCCGGAAAACCCGCCCGGCACGCCGACGCGCACCATCACCACCGCCGCCGACGCGGCAATCGCGGCCCCCAGAAATGCGCGACGCCCGAACTGACGCGGCGCAGACGGTTGCTCAAGCGCCGGTGCCAATTGCTGCCATAACCCCTTCGCCTGCTCAAACGCCTGGGCATGCTCCGCGCTCTGGGCGCACCAGGCTTTGAGGGCCTTGGCATCGGCCACGGTGGCGCGGCCCGAGGTCAGCAGGAGCAGCCAGTCGCGGGCTTCATCGTGCAAGGGGCTGGCGGCAGATTGCCGAGCGATGGAGAGGCTAAAAATGTTCAAGCGCGCACATACTCACGGTTTTATCAGGGACTCAACACTAAGACGGTTTTCCGGCGCCGGGACCGAACCGCTGGATCACTTTTCTTTCCAGACGTTTGGCGCAATGACCCAGTGCGGCCTTGATTTCCTTCTCGACCATGCGCGTGGAAATGCCGAAGCGCTGGGAGATTTCCAGGTGCGGCGCCTCTTCCAGGCGGGCGGCGATCAGGATCTTGCGTCGGCGCGAGGGCAGTTCATACAGGGCTTTGACCAGGGACTGGATTTCACGTTGACCGCCCACCACCCGCGACGGGTCCTGGGCTTCGTCGGCGCTTTGCAGCAGTTCTTCCACCTCGCTGCCGGTCAGCAAACGGGCGTCGGCCTCGCGGCGGTCGGCAGCGATGTTCAGGGCCATGCGGTACAGGTAGGCATTGGGTTGCGCCAGGTTCGGCGGCATCTCCATGCGGTCGACTCGCAGGTAGGTTTCGTGCAACACGTCATTGGCCAGGTCCTCCGAGCCCAGACGCTTGCGCAAACGCACCTTGAAATCTTCGTAAGAGGCCAGGAACAAGCTGACCATCGTGCTGTGCCCGGTATTTTTCATCCGCCCGAGGCTCCTTTTACGGCTGTGCATTCCATGCGTGTTCCTGTGGTGTCGGGCATCAAGAGCAAAGTCACCGGTTGACGCAGTGAACTCGGCGCCGGGCGTTCCACCCGTGCAGCGCCCAAGCTGCGGACCAGTGCTTCATCGCGTTGTTCATCGCCGGTGGAGCTGACCAGCCGGCTGTGTTCGATCATGCCGTCGCGGTTGACCCACACCTGCACCAGCGCACGAAAACTGCCGGGCCGAGTCAGGGGCGAACGGCACAGGCTGGTCTCGATGGCCTGCTGCAAGGCCGTGGCGTAGCTGTTATTGATCCGCGCAGCACTGCGGGCCGCCGCACCATGCGCCGGGGGCGGTTGGCTGACCTCGGGCAACTGCAAGGTAAACGCATCGCTGCGTGCATAACGTGCCATCAGGCCGCTCCCTGTCAGCAACATCGCCAGAGCCTCCTGCGCCGTGAAGCGACCGCGCACGGCGAGGGAGCGTCGGCCCTGCGTCAACTCGCGGTCCACGAGCACCGCTATCCCCGTCGCGCGGCTATAGGCCTGCAGGGCGTGTTCAAGGTCTTGCGCGGGCAGGTTCAGCAGCAACAGCGGCGACTGCGCTCGCGCAACCCCGCCACCGGCCAGCAGCAACAGCAAGACCAGGACGCATACGGCGCGCCTCCAGGCTCCCTGTTCACCCCCTGCGTAGCATCGCTGCACGGCCGACGCGCCCTAGAAAACCGTCATCCTGAGGCGCGTTTATGAACCTGATGTTACGGTGATAGCAAAAAAAACATCACGGTGACGAGAAGCCCGCTGCACTAGACTCTCAAGCCATACCGGCCCACTCCTTCGGGCCTGCCAGGAGGCCATGATGAAGCTGCTCCCGACCCTCGCCAGCCTGTTGCTGTGCGCCGCCCTGCCCTTACTCGCCCACGCCGACAATGCGCCAAGCGGTTGCACCGAGGTCACGGTGGATGGGTACAAGGCGCCGGATTACGGCTGCCTGGGCCAACAAATGGGCAATGACACGAATGCAACCAAAGCGGCGAAGAAAAACCGTGAGGCGCAGCATCTTTCTATCGAGCAGCGGCCGCCGAACGCCGTGGGCTTATCCACCCCGGCGGCAACCAGCGTGCGCATGGGCAATACGTTTGGTACGTCGGTCAAGCCGCAACGGCCGTGAGCCTTTTGACGAAATTTTCATCTTTGCCCCCCTATGATCGGCCACCTCGTTGGGGAGTAACCGGCTTCTGACCCCGTTGGAAGCGTTCGTATCAACATATTCGGCAACCTGCCGTGGTGCGAACACCGTTTTTCGGTTGGTGAGACCAGCGACACATCCATGCCTAAAGTCGGGCGCGTGGTTGTGTCGTTGTGTCCTATAGCCCGACTGGAAGCCTCACCGTGAACCCCATTTCCCTGATTCTTCTCGCCCTGGCCATGTCCACGGACGCCTTCGCGGCGGCCATCGGCAAAGGCTCCAGCCTGCACAAACCGCGTTTGACCGAAGCCCTGCGTGCCGGTGTGATTTTTGGTGTGATCGAAGCCATCACCCCGATGATCGGCTGGGCGATCGGCCACGTGGCCACCCGTTGGGTGGAAAGCTGGGACCACTGGATCGCCTTCACCCTGCTGGTCGGTTTGGGCCTGCACATGATCTGGAACGGGCTCAAGGCCGATGACGAAGAGGCCGAGAAACCGACCCAGCACTCGTTCATGATCCTCGCCGTCACGGCGTTTGCCACCAGCATCGATGCGATGGCAGTGGGTGTTGGCCTGGCGTTCGTCGACGTGAATATCCTGGTGGCCTCCGCCGCGATTGGCCTGGCGACCATGACCATGGTGACCATCGGCATGATGCTCGGGCGGGTGCTGGGTACCGTGGTGGGCAAGCGTGCCGAGATGGTCGGCGGCGTGGTGTTGATGCTGGTGGGTGCGACGATTCTTTACGAGCATCTCTCGGTCTGACGTGCACACATAACAAATGTGGGAGGTGGCTTGCCACCGATGGCGGTGGGTCAGTCAATGATGCTGTGACTGTACTACCGTTATCGGGGGCAAGCCCCCTCCCACAGGGGTTCTACGGTGGCTTGGAGGTCGAGTTTTCAGGCCGCGTGGCTTTCCTTCTTCAAACTCTCCATATCGATCACGAACCGATACTTCACATCGCCCTTGAGCATCCGCTCATACGCTTCGTTGATGCCTTGGATGTCGATCATCTCCACGTCCGAGACAATCCCGTGCTTGGCGCAGAAGTCGAGCATGTCCTGGGTCTCCTGGATCCCACCGATCAGCGAACCAGCCAGGCTGCGGCGCTTGAAAATCAGGTTGAACACGGTCGGCGACGGGTGCGGGCTGTCGGGGGCGCCGACCAGGGTCATGGTGCCGTCGCGCTTGAGCAGGTTAAGGAACGCATCGAGGTTATGCGGCGCGGCGACGGTGTTGAGGATAAAGTCCAGGCTGTTGGCGACCTTGGCCATTTCGTCTGGGTTCTTCGACACCACCACGTGGTCGGCGCCCAGGCGCAGGCCGTCTTCGCGTTTGTTGGGTGAGGTGGTGAACAGCGTGACCTCGGCGCCCATGGCGTGGGCGATCTTCACCGCCATGTGGCCGAGGCCGCCGAGGCCGACCACACCGACCTTCTTGCCGGGCCCGACCTTCCAGTGATGCAGCGGCGAATACGTGGTGATGCCCGCACACAACAACGGCGCCACGGCGGCCAGGTTGGAATCGTCGTGGGAAATGCGCAGCACGAACTTCTCCTTGACCACGATGCTGTCCGAGTAGCCGCCAAAGGTATTTTCACCGCCGAACACCGGGCCGTTGTAGGTGCCGGTAAAACCGCTCTCGCAGTACTGCTCTTCGCCCTCGGCGCAGGAGGCGCAGTGCTGGCAACTGTCGACCATGCAGCCGACACCGGCCAGGTCGCCGACCTTGAATTTGCTGACATTGGCGCCGACTGCCGTCACACGGCCGACGATTTCATGGCCGGGGACCGACGGGTAAAGGGTGTTGTTCCACTCGTTGCGCGCGGTGTGCAGGTCGGAGTGGCACACGCCGCAATACAGGATGTCGATCTGTACATCGTCCGCCCCTGGCGCGCGGCGCTCGAAGGTAAAGGGCTTGAGGACATCCTTGGCGTTCTGGGCGGCGTAGCTGTAAGTCTTGGCCATTTCGTTCACCTGTGTGATCTGACGGTAGAGGTCAGTGGACCAGCATAGACGCTGAACCGTTCAACCAAGCACACCCATACAAGCCCTTCGTCAGGTTTACGGCAATAGTGAGCTAGAGTCTTCTCGCCCCCTCAATCAGGAGTTTTCCATGAGCACATTCGTTGCCAAAGACGGTACCCAGATCTACTTCAAGGACTGGGGCAGCGGTAAGCCCGTGCTGTTCAGCCACGGCTGGCCGCTGGATGCCGACATGTGGGAATACCAGATGGAATACCTGAGCAGCCGTGGTTACCGCACCATCGCGTTCGACCGCCGTGGCTTTGGCCGTTCGGACCAGCCGTGGACCGGCAACGACTACGACACCTTCGCCGATGACATCGCGCAGTTGATCGAACACCTGGACCTCAAGGAGGTGACCCTGGTGGGCTTCTCCATGGGCGGTGGCGATGTTGCGCGCTACATCGCACGCCACGGCAGTGCCCGGGTAGCCGGCCTGGTGCTGCTGGGTGCAGTGACGCCGATCTTCGGCCAGAAGCCCGATTACCCACAGGGCGTGCCGACCGATGTGTTCGACGGTATCAAGGCCGGTTTGCTGAAAGACCGTGCGCAGTTCATCGCTGATTTCAACACGCCGTTCTTCGGCATCAACAAGGGCCAGACCGTTTCCGAAGGTACGCTGACCCAGACCCTGCAAATCGCGATGCTGGCGTCCCTCAAGTCGACCGTGGATTGCGTCACGGCCTTCTCCGAAACCGACTTCCGCCCGGACATGGCCAAGATCGACGTGCCGACCCTGGTGATCCATGGCGATGGCGACCAGATCGTGCCGTTCGAAACCACCGGTAAAGTGGCCGCCGAGATGATCAAGGGCGCCGAATTGAAGGTCTACAAAGATGCGCCCCACGGGTTTGCCGTGACCCACGCCCAGGCGTTGAACGAAGACTTGCTGGCGTTCCTGAAGCGCTGAAACCGCTCTCCTTATTTAGCCGGGCTTGCCCGGCTTTTTTTATTCAGGCAAAACGCTTACCGAGCACAAAACGCCCCGGCCCGGCGATCAGCACGCTGGTAAAGAGGATCAGCAACAACCACCCAAACTGCCCTTCAAACAATGTCCACTCTGGATGCACGACCACCATGGCGATCAACAGCACCGCCAGGATGGGCAGGCATGCCAGGCGCACCAGCACGCCGGCAAGGATCAGCAACGGGCACAGCACTTCGGCAAAAATCGCCAGCAGCAGCGTGACGTGTGCGCCGAGGTGAAACGGGTCTTCGATCAGCTTCAGTTGTTCGCTGTAATTGAGCAATTTGGGCAAGCCGTGTACCCACAGCAGGAACAACGCCCCGCTCGCCCGCAGAAACAACAGCCCCAGATCCTGATGTCTTGATTCGTTCATAGGTGTTCCCTGTTGGTTGACACATCGATTGTGTCCACAGAGCGCCCCCCAAGATTGCAAGCCTGTGCTGACCTTTACTCCCCCGTTCCCGCAAACCCCGCGACGATTTCATCGATGACTACCCGCACCCGCGCGGTGTGGCGCAGGTCGGCGTGGGTCACCAGCCACACGTCATAAGGCACCGGCCGCGTGCGCTCGGGCCAAAGGCGAACCAGGCCGTCACGCTCGCCGGTGTACACCGGGATCTCGCCGATACCGAGCCCGGCGGCAATGGAGCGGCGCACCAGCAGGCTTGAACTCAACGCCGCGACAATGCGCCCACGGCCCAAGGGTTCGGACACCAGGGTCAGGTCTTTGTGGGTTTGCAGATAGGGTTGGTAGACCACCAGATCGTGGCCTTCAAACAGGCTGCCGGGCTCGGGAATCCCGTGGCGATCGACGTAAGCCTGGGAAGCAAACAACCCCAGCGGCCATCGAGCGATGCGACGGGCTATCAGGTCGGGGCTATCGGGACGGGTGTTGCGCACGGCAATGTCGGTTTCACGTTTGGCCAGGCTCAGGAACTGGGTCGATGCGTCCAACTGCACGCGCACATCCGGGTGCTGGGCGTGGAGGCGCGCAATCGCAGGGATCATAAAGTCGATGGCCAGGGAATCGGTGGTGCTGACCCGTACGGTGCCGGTCAGGCGGTCATCCAGGCCTTGGATCTGCCGCTCCAGGTCCAAGGCCGAACGCTCCATTTTTTCCACCGAGTGCAACGCGGCTTCGCCCACGGCGGTCAAGGCGTAGCCCTCGGAGGTGCGCAGGAACAGCGTCGCGCTCAAGGACTTTTCCAGGGCGTTGACCCGCCGCCCGACGGTGGCCTGGTCCACCCCCAGCACCCGTGCGGCACCGCGCAGTGTGGACTCGCGGCATACCGCCAGAAATACCCGTGCGTCATCCCAATTCATGCGTACTCCTTATGCTGCATATCTGCATCACTATGCTGTGTAATCGCTGCATTATTGCACCGACGTTCCTCGATATGCTGGGCGCCAGAGAAAAATACTCAGGACCGCCACCATGCAAGACACTCAAGCACGCAGCGCCGTCTGGCTGCCCATCTTCGCCGGCCTGTGCGCCAGCCTGGTCAGCATCGGCCTGGCGAGGTTTGCCTACACGCCGTTGATTCCATCGCTGATCCAGGCCCACTGGTTCAGCGCCAATGACGTGGTGTACCTCGGCGCCGCCAACCTGGTGGGTTACCTGATCGGCGCGCTGATAGGCCGCCCCCTCGCCCAACGCAGCTCCAACAAAAGCGCCCTGCGTCTGATGATGGTGGCGGTGACCCTGGCGTTCTTTGCCTGTGGTTTTCCGTTGTCGGTGACGTGGTTCTTTGGCTGGCGCCTGCTGTCGGGCATTGCCGGTGGCGCGATCATGGTGCTGGTGGCCGCGACCGTGTTGCCCCATGTACCGGCCGCACGCCGAGGCCTGGCCAGTGGCGCGATCTTCCTGGGCATCGGTTTGGGAATTGCCGGTTCGGGCACACTGGTCCCACCGCTGCTGAGCCTGGGTTTGCAGCAGACCTGGTTCGGTCTCGGTCTGTTGGCGGTGGTGCTGACGGCCGCCAGTTGGTTCGCCTGGCCCAACGGCACGCAGCATGAAGCACCGCAACCGGCGGGCAGCACGTTGCCGACCCCTGCTGGCGTGTACCTGCTGTTTGCCCAATACGCCTTTATGGCGGCGGGCCTGGTGCCGGCGATGGTGTTTCTGGTGGATTACGTGGCCCGCGGCCTGGGTGCCGGGGCGCATATCGGCGCGATGATCTGGGTGATGTACGGCCTGGGCTCGATTGTGGGGCCCGTCACTTATGGGTTCCTGGCAGACAAGCTCGGCGCACGCTTGAGCATCCGCGTGGTGTTGCTGGTGCAGGCGATTGCCGTTGGTTTGTTGCCGTTCGCCGGCTCGTTTACGGCCCTGGCGGTACTGGCGGTCATCCTCGGTTCCTTCCCGCCGGGCATCGTGCCGCTGGCGCTGGCGCGGGTGCACGAACTGATCCCCAATCATCACCAACAGCAGGTCGCCTGGAGCCGTGCCACGGTGTCCTTTGCCACCTTTCAGGCGGTCGCAGGCTTCGCTTACTCAGCCCTATTCAATGCGAGCGGCGGCCAGCATGCGCTGTTGTTCATGATCGCGGCCGGGGCGATAGTGGTCGCCCTTGCACTGGAACTGGTCATGCTTTTGCTGAACCGCCGGCCGCCCGACGCGGTCCCACCCCATACGCTCATCGCTGCAGGTAACTTCAAATGATGCTCCCTAACGACATGACCCTGATCGAAATCACCACGCCCGGTGGCCCAGAGGTGCTCCAACCGCGCCAGGCGCACGTGCCTGTGGCCGGTCCCGGCGAGATCCTGATCCGCGTGCACGCCGCCGGGGTGAATCGCCCCGACGCCCTGCAACGTGCGGGCAAATACCCGATGAAGCCCGGCATGAGCCCGATTCCGGGTTTGGAAGTGGCCGGTGAAGTGGTGGCGCTGGGCGACGGCGTGACCGCGTTCAGCCTGGGCGACAAGGTGTGTGCCCTGACCAATGGCGGCGGTTATGCGCAGTTTTGCGCGGTGCCCGCCGGCCAGGCTTTGCCGATCCCCGAGGGCATGGACTGGATTCAAGCCGCCGCCGTACCGGAAACCTTCTTCACTGTGTGGGCCAACCTGTTCGGCCTCGGCGATGCGCACACCGGCCAACGCGTGCTGATCCACGGCGGCACCAGCGGCATCGGTACGACCGCGTTGATGCTGTGCCGCGAATTCGGCATCCAGGCTTTCGCCACCGCCGGCAGCGCCGACAAATGCGCGGCCATTGCGAAGCTGGGCGCCACGCCGATCAATTACCGCGAGCAGGACTTCGCCGACGTCATTGCCCAACAGACTGACGGCCAGGGTGTGGATGTGATCCTAGACATCATGGGAGCCTCGTATCTCAACAACAATCTCAAGGCCCTGGCCATGGACGGCCACTTGGTAATGCTGGGTTTCCTCGGCGGCGCCAAGGCCAACGACGTCGACCTGCTGACCATCCTCGGCAAACGCGCGATGATTACCGGTTCGCTGTTGCGCGCGCGCAGCAAGGATGAAAAAGCCGCGATTGCCGAACAGTTGCGTGAATACATTTGGCCGGTACTGGAAGCCGGGCGCTGCTTGCCGATCATCGACAAGGTGCACGAATACACCGACGCGGCCCAGGCCCATGCGCGGATGGAAGGTGGGGATCATATTGGCAAGATTGTCTTGCGGGTCGCGTAACCAGCAGGCACTAGATAGCAAATGTGGGAGGGGGCTTGCCCCCGATTGCAGTGGGTCAGTCAATGATGCTGTGACTGTCCTGCCGCCATCGGGGGCAAGCCCCCTCCCACATTGGTTGCATGACTACCCGAGGGTTGCGCGCGCGCAGCAAGGATGAAAAAGCCGCGATTGCCGAACAGTTGCGTGAATACATTTGGCCGGTATTGGAGGCCGGGCGTTGCCTGCCGATCATCGACAAGGTCTACGAATACACCGACGCCGCCCAGGCCCATGCGCGGATGGAAGGTGGGGATCATATTGGCAAGATTGTCTTGCGGGTCGCGTAACCAGCAGGCACTAGATAGCAAATGTGGGAGGGGGCTTGCCCCCGATTGCAGTGGGTCAGTCAATGATGCTGTGACTGTCCCGCCGCCATCGGGGGCTAGCCCCTCCCACATTGGTTGCATGACTACCCGAGGTACGTGGGGTAGTCGATATACCCTTCCTCACCCCCACCATACATCCCCTCTTCCCGCAGTGGATTCAGCGGCCACCCGTTGAATATCCGCTGCGGCAGATCCGGGTTGGCGATAAACGGCCGACCAAACGCGATCAAATCCGCCAGCCCTGCTTCCACCAGTTTCGCGCCGCGTTCAGCGGTGTAGCGCCCGGCATAGATAATGCGGCCACTGAAGGTGCTGCGCACGGCTTCACGGAAGCTGTCGGGCAGGATGGGCGCGTTGTCCCAGTCGGCTTCGGCGATGGAGACATAAGCAATGCCCGACGCTTGCAGTACTTTGATCGCTTCGATGTAGGTGTGGTGCGGGTCTTCTTCCACCAGGCCGATGTACACACGGTCTTCGTCGGTGCCGCTGAACAACGGTGAAAAACGCACGCCAAGGCGTTCCGGGCCGACCACGGCGCTGACCGCTTCGACGATCTCACGCAGAAAGCGCAGACGGTTTTCCAGTGAGCCACCGTACTCATCGTCGCGGGTGTTGGAATGGGCCGAGATGAACTGGTTGACCAGGTAACCATTGGCCGAATGGATTTCCACCCCGTCGAACCCTGCGTCCAGGGCATTGCGCGCAGCCTGGGCGTAGTGCCCGACCAGTTGCTTGACCTCAACGGTGCTCAACGCACGCGGCACGGGTGGTTGCACCAGTTCGCCGGTGCCAGGCCCGGTGGCGATAAAAGCTTTGGCTTGCAAGGCCGCCAGCGCAGATGGCCCCACGGGTGCCGCGCCGTCGGGCTGCAAGGCGTTATGGGACACGCGCCCCACATGCCACAGTTGCGCGAAGATCACCCCGCCGTCGGCATGCACCGCGTCGGTGACTTTGCGCCAGCCGTCGATCTGCGCCGGGCTGTAGATGCCCGGCGTCCAGGCATAGCCCTGGCCACGGGGTTCAATCTGCGTGCCTTCGCTGACCATGAATCCGGCGCTGGCACGCTGACGGTAATACTCAGCCATCAGATCGGTGGCGATATCGCCGGGCTGGGCGCTGCGTTGGCGGGTCAGCGGCGGCAGCACGACACGGTTAGTCAGGGTGTGATTGCCCAGTTTTACCGGGGTACTTAAAACGTTGTCAGTCATGGATTTTTCCAAATTTTGGGCGCACGAAAGCATTGGCGACTCTAAAGAGTCGCCAACGAATCGAGCGGTTGATTAAGTTAAGCGGTGAGTTTCAGCAGGGCCTTGGCGACATCGCTGGAACTGCCGGGGTTCTGCCCGGTGACCAGCAAGCCATCAACGATAACGAAGGATGCCCAGTCGGCGCCCTTCTCATACTTGCCACCCAATTTCTTGAATTCATCTTCAATCAGGAAAGGCACCACCTTTGTCAGGCCTACGGCGTCTTCCTCAGAGTTGGAGAAACCGGTCACGCGACGGCCTTTGATCAACGGCTCACCGTTGACCGCCTTGACGTGACGCAGCGCGCCCGGTGCGTGGCAGACAAAACCAATCGGCTTGCCGGCACGCTCAAAGGATTCGATCAGCGCGATGGACACCGGCGATTCCGCCAAGTCCCACAGCGGGCCGTGGCCGCCTGGGTAAAACACCGTGTCGAAGGCGTCCACGTTGACCGTGTCCAGCTTGACGGTGTTGGCCAGCGCCTGCTGCGCCGCCGAGTCGGCCGCGAAGCGATGGGTCTGCTCGGTTTGCGCATCCGGCTCGTCGCTGACCGGGTCCAACGGCGGCTGGCCACCGGCTGGGGATGCCAGTACCACGTCGGCGCCGGCGTCCTTGAACGCGTAATACGGAGCGGCAAACTCTTCGAGCCAGAAGCCGGTCTTGCGGCCGGTGTCGCCAAGCTGGTCGTGAGAGGTCAGTACCATTAATACTTTCATTTTCCAGTGCCTCGATCAGTGAATGTCAGTGTGTTCAGGGTGACCCAACAACTGTCGGGTCAGCAGCAACGCCTCATCAAACGGCGCGGATGTAAGGGTGATCTTGCTCATGACACTGCTTCCCAGCCACAGCGCATACAGCTGCTGGGCCAAGTCCTGTGGGCGGTGTTGAAGCCGCAATGAGCCGTCTTCAACGCCGCGCTGCAGCGCCACAGCGAGTAATGCAATGGTGCGCGAAGTGCCGCGTTGCAGGGCCAAACGCATCGGCTCTGAAAGGTCAGACACCTCCGCACCCAGTTTGACGGCAAGGCATTTGCCCGCTTCGGTGCAGCCGGTCTGATTGTCGATCCAGGCGTCCCAATAGCGCATCAACTTGGCGTGCTGGGATAAACCCGGTTGGTCGAACAGTTGCTGCATACCGTGCACGTAGTGGTCGAAGTAGGTGTCGAGCAACACAACACCGAAGCCATCTTTAGAGGTGAAGTAGTGATAGAACGACCCCTTGGGCACCTCGGCCGCTTGAAGGATTTCGTTCAGGCCCACCGCAGAAAATCCCTTGCGGCCGACAAGCACTTGCGCCGCATCCAGAATGGTCTGTCGTGTATTTTTGGTTTCGCTGCTCATGCTTGACTCCAACCGATTAGACCAGTCGTCTAGTTCGTTGAGGCAATGTTAGGGGCCGAGTCGAACCCTCACAATGTCAGATACGCAAGGATTCCGGACATCGCCCGAGGCGGGTTGCCGTTTACCCGGCACGCGCCGACAATCCACCCCCCCGCGCCCCTTGGAGAATGAAGATGCACAGCGTTGCGCTGATGGTTTACCCGAACTTTCAATCCCTGAGCCTCAGCCTGGGCTCGGTGTTCGAGTGCGCGAACCTGTTGCGGGGCGAGCCCGCCTATGAATTTCACCTGGTGTCAGAGCGTGGCGGCGCGGTGATGACCTCCCAGGGTTTTTCGGTGAACACCTCGCCGATTCGGCCCGAGGGCTATGACACCCTGATCGTCAGCGGCTACCTGGAATTCCGCCTGCCGGAGGCCAACCTGCTGGAGTTGGTCAAGGCCGCTTCGGCGCAATCACGCCGAGTGGCCTCGTTGTGCATGGGCATCTTTGTACTGGCCGAAGCCGGATTGCTGGAGGGCAAGCGCACCACCACTCATTGGATTCACGCCCCGGCGTTTCGCAAGCGCTACCCGGATATCCATCTGGAGGAAGACAAACTGTTTGTGGTGGACGGCCAAGTGTGGACCGGCGCCGGCATGAGCGCCGGTGTGGACATGGCGTTGGCCATGGTGGAGAACGACCTGGGCAGCGACCTCGCCCGGCGCATTGCACGCAAACTGGTGATCGCCCAGCGCCGCGGCAGTGAGCAGTCGCAATTGTCGGCGTTGCTGGAACTGGACCCCAAGTCCGACCGCGTGCAACTGGCCCTGGCCTACGCCCGCGAGAATCTCACCCATGACCTGTCCGTGGAAGCGCTGGCGGATGTTGCCCGTTTGAGTCCACGCCAGTTCAGCCGGGTGTTCCGCGAAGAAACCGGACAAACCCCGGCCAAGGCCATCGAAGCCCTGCGCGTGGAAGCGGCGCGGGCGATGATGGAAACCAGTCGTCACCCGGTTGAAGTGGTGGCCCGCGAAACCGGCTTCGGTGATCGCGAGCGCATGCGTCAGGCGTTTCTACGGGCGTTCGGGCAACCGCCCCAAGCGATGCAGCAGGCGTTTAATGCAGCGCCGCACGCGTAATCAAATAGCTCACCAACTGCGGCTCATCGTCCAGCTCGATGGTCTGCACCGGGCGCGGCAGGTTGTCCAACACCGCGCGCCAGAACGCCTGGGACACTTCGTCCTGGTCATAAAACCGCACCAACCAATCCGATACGCCGCTGCACAGCACCTGGGTGGCGATGGCGCGGCCGATGCCTTTGCGGCGATAGCGCTTGAGGATAAACAGGTCGGCCAGTTCCAGGGCGTCGATGCCAGGCAACTCACTGCCTTCGATCAGCAGAAAGCCGGCGATATAGCCGTCGACCAGCAACAGGTTGGCGCTCCACTGCGGGTCTTGCCAGTAGCGCGTCAGGTGTTCGTCATGGATATAGAAACGGCCGTCCGCCTCGACATCTTCCTGCTCCCAGTCCGACGACTCATAGGCGTAGTACTGGTAGAGATTGCGGATCAACTCGGATGCTTCAGGGCCGGTCTGGATCAGTTCCACTGTAGTTTCAGGCATTAGGCTCTCGATCAAAAAACGCAGGGCGCCATTGTTCACAAAACCTCGGCGCAGTCCAATAGCGCCGCGAACCTTTCTACTTGCTGAACCGATTGCAAATAGCCGTTGGCCCTGCCGAAGCGCTGAAACATTTCGAATAGACTTTGCCGAAATCTCCCTTTTCTGAAGGACACGTATTTTGACGAACGTCTGTTCCGCCGGCCTGGATGTGGGCTTTGCGTCCCTGGATTACCTGCAGATTTTTATCCTCGGTGTGATCCAGGGTTTTACCGAACTGCTGCCGGTCTCCTCCACCGCCCATATGCGCGTAGTGCCCGCCCTGCTCGGCTGGCAGGATCCCGGTTCGGCCTTTTCGGCGGCCATGCAGTTGGCCGCACTGGCGGCGGTGGTCAGTTATTTCTGGCGCGATGTGCGCCAGGTGACCACGGGCAGCATCGGGGCGGTGCGCCGGGGCGACTACAACGACCGTTGGTTCAAGCTTGCGGTGGCAATCGTGCTGGCGACGATCCCTATTGGCATCGCCGGCCTGGCATTGTCGTCGACGTTGAACGCCTGCAACTCGCCATTGCGCGGTTTGATGGTGATCGGCATTTCCTGCCTGGTGATGGCGGTGTTACTGGCGGCGGCCGAGCTGCGTGCCCGGCATACCCGCGACATGAGCGAGATGCGCCTGCGCGATGCGCTGATCGTCGGTGTGGCACAGATTGGCGCATTGATTCCTGGGGTGTCGCGTTCCGGCTCAACCCTCACTGCGGCGCTGTTCCTCAACTTCAAACGTGAAGAAGCCGCGCGGTTTTCCTTCCTGCTGGGCCTGCCGGCCATTGCCCTGGCCGGTTTGAAAGAACTGTGGGTGCTGCTGCGCGCCGACCTGCCGGCCCACGCCTGGCCACACCTGTTGTTTGGCCTGGTGGTGGCGAGCGTCTCGGCGTTTTTTGCAATCTGGGGCCTGATGAAGTTTTTGGAGCGGTTCTCCACCTGGCCGTTCGTAATCTACCGGGCGCTGCTGGGGGTGTTCCTGATTGTGGCGGTGAGTACCGGGTTATTGGCCGGGTAAGGCGGTGTGCGCTTAAGGAATGAGCGGGCTTCGGTGGGGAGATTGCTTCTGTGGTGGGGTTGCTTCTGAGATGGGTTGCTTCTGTGGTGAGCTTGCTTCTGAGATGAGTTACCTCTGTGGTGAGTTTGCTTCTGAGATGAGTTGCTTCTGCGGTGAGCTTGCTTCTGCGGTGAGCTTGCTTCTGTGGTGAGCGGGCTTGCCCCGCGCTGGGCTGCGAAGCGGCCCCATTGAGAACACCGCGTTTCTTCAGATAAATCACGGGGGCAGGTTTTGGGGCCGCTTCGCAGCCCAGCGCGGGGCAAGCCCGCTCACCACAAAGAACATGCCCACTCTCGTAATGCAGCCTTCAGCCCCGGCTTTGGCAATCGCTCCAAACCTGGCGAATCAACCCCTGCAGCTTCAACGCCTCGGCCCAGCGTGAGCTTGCTTCTGAGATGGGTTTGCTTCTGAGATGAGTTGCTTCTGCGGTGAGCTTGCTTCTGTGGTGAGCGGGCTTGCCCCGCGCTGGGCTGCGAAGCGGCCCCATTGAGAAC
>NZ_JFYX01000028.1:0-17819 GCF_000632245.1 Pseudomonas sp. RIT357 | reverse complement strand
GCATTTCTTCAGATAAACCCCGGGGGCAGGTTTTGGGGCCGCTTCGCAGCCCAGCGCGGGGCAAGCCCGCTCACTACAAAGAACATGCCCACTCTCGTAATGCAGCCTTCAGCCCCGGCTTTGGCAATCGCTCCAAACCTGGCGAATCAACCCCTGCAGCCTCAATGCCTCGGCCCAGTGTGAGCTTGCTTCTGAGATGGGTTTGCTTCTGAGATGAGTTGCCTCTGTGGGGAGTTTACCTCTGTGGTGAGTTTGCTTCTGTGGTGAGCGGGCTTGCCCCGCGCTGGGCTGCGAAGCGGCCCCATTGAGAACACCGCGTTTCTTCAGGTAAATCCGGGGGGCAGGTTTTGGGGCCGCTTCGCAGCCCAGCGCGGGGCAAGCCCGCTCACTACGAAGAACATGCCCACGCTCGTAATGCAGCCTTCAGACCCGGCTTTGGCAATCGCTCCAAACCTGGCGAATCATTCTCTGCAGCTTCAACGCCTCGGCCCAACGATCACTTATTTCACGCCCGTCCGCACCGGTAATCGCATACGGCGGCGGGCCCAGTTCGCAGGTGAACGACAGACTCTGCCCCGTGTCGGGGCGGGCCAACCAGTCTTCAATACCGTAGCGCCACCAGCCGGTAAACCGTTCGACCCAGGCGTGATGCTGGGGGAATTCCATTGAGACCTGAACCTGCTCGCTGCTGGCCACGCGCCCATGAAAGCCCCAACTGTGACGCAGGATCGTGCGGATCTGTTCATCGTCCTCCACCGCGCCCGGTTCGGGCAATTCGCGTCCGACCACGTAGTGGGACAGGTCGGCCAGCAACTTCAAGTCGGGCATTTGCGCCAGCAGGTCGAGGGTGAACAGCAGGTCGTTGGTCAGGCGATAACGGTGGGTTTCCAGCAGTACCGGGAAATCCACCTGCTCGGCCAGGCGCTGCCAACCTTCGACCAGCCGCGCCGCGTCGGCCTGGGTGCGCGGGCGTACGTCGGCTTGCAGGGTGAGGTGGTGGCAGCCGTAGCGGCTGATCACATCCAGTGCAGCGGCCAGATCGTCCACCGACTGTGGGAAAAGCTGGCCTTCGATCTGTAAGCCCCGCGCCGTGGCCGCGGCGTGCAGGCGTGTCACCGCGGCGGGCGTCCAGTAGTGATCGGTGATGCCGTCGAAGCCGGCAGCGGCGATTCGATCCAACTGCGCTTCAAGCGGACCGGGCTCGGTTTGCATGGCCCACAGGGATTGGAACACTAGGAATCGGCGCATATCAGCCTCGCAGCAATTGTTTAAGGGACAGTTCAGGGTCCGCCAGGCTGGACGGGTTGAGCACAGTGCGCGCGGTGATCAGGCGCTCACACAGCTTGATGTCCTTGGCGACGCTGTTGCCGGGCGCCCAGCCGCACGCACCTTGCAACCGCGCGTCAGCATCGAGGTAGAACAGCAACAGGCCGCCGGCTGGCAAGACGCGACTGATCATGTGCGGGGTGATCACGCCCACGGTCTGCAAGCCCCAGTCGTACTGGTCGGACCAGAAGCCGGGGATCGCCTCAAAGGGGACCTCGCGCCCCAGCATATTGAGTGCGGCATGCCGCCCCTGAGCCTCGGCGTTGCGCCAGGTTTCCTGGCGTTGGTACTCGCCGCCGAGGCGAAACTCGCAAACGTCACCTGCCGCGTAGATGCCCGGCGCACTGGTGCGTAAATGCGCGTCAACGCGAATGCCCTGCCCCACCTCCAGCCCCGCCGCCACGGCCAGCTCGATGTTCGGTTGCATGCCGATGCCGACCACCACCAGGTCACACGGCAGCACCTGCCCGTCGACCAGTCGCACGGCATCGCCATGGATGGATTCCAGCGCCACGTTCAAGCGCACGTCCACGCCTTGCTGGCGGTGCAGATCCAGCAGCGCCTGGCTGATCACCGGCGGCAACACGCGGCCGGCCAGGCGCGGCCCAGCTTCGAGCACCGTGACTTCGCAGTGCATGCCTCGGGCAGTCGCGGCCACTTCCAGGCCGATAAAGCCGCCGCCGACAATCACCAGTTTCACGCCGGGCTGCAACGCGGATTTCAGTGCCAGCGCTTCATCGTGGGTGCGCAGGTACAGCACGTTGGCCTGTTCCTGGGGCAGACGCCGCGCCCTGCCCCCGGTAGCCAGCAACAGGCCGGCGTAGGACAGCCACTGGCCGTCGGCCAATTGCAGACGCTGTTTAAGCGGGTCCAATTGGCTGACGGGGTTACCCGCGATATGTTCGATGCCCAACTCGGCCAGCCGGGCGCTGTCGCACAGGCTGCATCCCGCCAGGTCCATGCTGCCCTGCAACAACCCCTTGGACAGGGGCGGCCGCTCGTAGGGCAAGTGCGGCTCGTCGCCGATCAGGATCAGGCGTGCGGTATAACCCTCTTCGCGCAGGGTCAGCGCCGCACGGCCACCAGCATGGCCGGCGCCGACGATGATCAAGGGTGCGTTCATGATCACGCCGTGACAGCGAGCAGTACCCGCCCCGCTTCGACCCGCACCGGGTAGGTCTTGAGATTGACGCACACCGGCGCGCCCATGGCCTTGCCGGTGCGGTAATCGAAGCGTCCGTTGTGCTTGGGGCATTCGATGATGTGGTCCATCACCAGGCCATCAGCGAGGTGGATTTTCTCGTGGGTGCACAGGCCTGCTGTGGCGAAAAACTCATTGTCCGCCGAGCGGTAAACCGCGTAGGTGTGCGGCCCGTGATCGAAGCGCAGCACATCTTCTTCGTCTATTTCGCCCACGGCGCAGACGTCGATCCATTGATCGTTCATGGCGTTTTCTCTTGTTATAGATGAGGTTCAGCTGGCGGCGGCTTCGGCATGCATTGGGGCGCGGGCAGTCGGTTCCGCACTCGGGCCAATCGGCCTCTGGATGAAATATGTCGGGTCGCTGCGCTGCTTCAGGATCGTCGGAATGATCTCTCTGTACGCCTCGAAAATAGTGGCGTATGGCGGTGGGCAGTCATTGCGGATTTCCTCGTGCAACTGCGCAAGGGCGTGGTACGGCACCATCGGGTACATGTGGTGTTCGAGGTGGTAGTTCATGTCCATGTAGAGAAAGCGCAGCACGCGGTTCATGTAGATGGTGCGGCAGTTGCTGCGGTGGTCGAGCACGTCTTCGGCCAGGCCCACATGCTGGGTGAGGCCAAACAGGTAGCCGAGCCAGGCGCCGTAGATACTCGGCAGCCCAACCAGCATCAGCGGCAACCAGCTGTGCAGGTACAACGCGGTGCCGATGACCACCGCATAAATGCCGACCCAGATCCGCGCGGTGCGGAACACCTTGGGCCATTCGGACTCGGGGATAAAGTCCGCTTCCTGGGCACTCATCTGGCCGGCCGCATGGCGCGCCACCCCGCTGAAGGTCTTCCAGGCCAGCGGCAAATTGAACAGGCTCAGAAACATCATCAAGAAGCTCGGCGGACGCGGTTCGACAATCTCCGGATCGCGGCCGACCACAATGGTGTCGGTGTGGTGCCGGGCATGACTCCAGCGCCAGACGTGGGGTTCGAAGATGCACATAAAACTCGCGACCTGGTACAGCACGTCGTTCATCCAGCGGGTCTTGAACGCGGTGCCGTGGCCGGTTTCATGCCAGCGCGGGTTGGACGCGGTGCCGTAGAGCACCCCATAGGCGAGGAAAAACGGCACGCAGGCCCAAGTGCCCCAGAACCAGTAGCCGCCGAAGCCGGTGGCGAACAGCGCGCTCACCCAGAGGGCGGTGTCGCGCAAGGCCGGGCCGTCGCGGCGTTGCATCAGTTCTTTCATGCGTTTACGGGAAATCGGCGATTGGTACCAACTGGCCGAGACCAGGCCTTTTTCAGCGGCGCGGGCGGCTTCGGGGCCGGTGAGGCTGTAGTCGCGCCGAGCGCTATGAACGGTGTGTTCGGGCATTGTTATTGTTCTCCGCAAGCGTTGGTTTCAGGTGCTTTGCGAAACCAACGATAGAGCGCAGCTAAATCACCCTCAAGGCCTTGAATCCATTCCCTATCAAGCTATCATCCAGGCCCAGCGGGGCTTGATAGTTTTCTATCAAGACGCTCAAGGGGGCTGTCATGAACAACAATAAACGCCCAACCATCGCCACCGTCGCCGCCCAGGCGGGCCTGAGTGTGGCCACCGTCGACCGGGTATTGAACGCACGCGCGCCGGTCAATCCGCAGACCGCCGAACAGGTGTTCCAGGCCGCCGAAGCCGTGGGCTACTTTGCTGCGCGGCTGATCGGCCAACGCATCCGCGAACGCCGGCCCACCTATCGCTTCGGCATCCTGTTGCTGGGTACAGCCCAGGCGTTCTATGCCAACTTGGCGCAGGCGATTGCCGCTGCCGCCGAGCATCACGGCACCGCCAACCTGACCTGCCAATTCGACTACATCAACGACCGCACACCCAGCGCCATCGTCACGCAGATCGAACAACTCGCCGTGCAGTGTGATGCCCTGGCGGTGGTCAGCTTTGCCCACCCGCTGATCAATGCTTGCCTGGCGCAGATCCGCGAAGCTGGCGTGCCGGTGGTCGCCCTGCTCTCGGATATCCACGAGCACGCCTTGGAACCTTATGTCGGCCAGGACAACCACGTGGTCGGACGCACCATGGGCTGGTTGCTCGCCCGCACCTGTGGCGCACGCAAAGGCAGCGTCGGGATTTTATTGGGCGGCCACCGGTTTCTGGGGCATCAGGCACGGGTCGAGGGCCTGCACAGCTACCTGGCCGAACACGCACCTGGGCTCAAGCCACTTGAACCACTGATCAACCTGGACAACTGCGACATCACCGAAGAAGCCACCCTCGATCTGCTCGCCCGCCACAGCGACCTGCGCGGCCTGTGCGTGGTGGGCGGCGGCGGCGACGGCATCATCAGCGCCCTGGCGCAGTTGCCCAAGCGCCCGGCGTTGTGCTGCATTTTGCAGGAGTCCACGGAGCTGTCTCGCCAGGCGCTGCGCCAGGGGTTGGTTGATGTGGTGATGGACTCGCAGCCACGGCAGACGGCGGTGGCACTGGTGGAGTTGTTGGTGCAATTGCAGAGTGCCGAGGGGTTTGATCCGGTGCGGCATCGGGTGCATATAGCGCCGCAGATTGTGACTTCCGAAAATATGTGTGACTGAAGCGATTGCCCGGAACAGGCCTAGGTCTCTACACACCTTCCAGTGGATGCGGAGTCTATGGCAAACGCGCTGTTGTGGAGAGCGGGCTTGCCCCGCGCTGGGCTGCGAAGCGGCCCCCATTGAGAACACCGCATTTCTTCAGGTAAATCCCGGTGCAGGTTTTGGGGCTGCTGCGCAGCCCAGCGCGGGGCAAGCCCGCTCACCACAAAGAATGTGCCCGCTCTCGTAATGCCGCCTTCAGACCCGGGTTTGGCAATCGTTCCAAACCTGGCGAATCAACCCCTGCAGCTTCAACGCCTCGGCCCAGCTTGAGCTTGCTTCTGTGGTGAGCTTGCCTCTGTGCTGAACTTGCCTCTGTGGTGAGCTTGCCTCTGTGGTGAGCTTGCCTCTGTGGTGAGTTTGCTTCTGTGGTGAGTTTGCTTCTGTGGTGAGTTTGCTTCTGTGGTGAGCGGGCTTGCCCCGCGCTGGGCTGCGAAGCGGCCCCAAAACCTTCACCTCGATTGTTCCTGGCACTCTGCGGTGACCTTAGTGGGGCAAGCCCGCTCACCACAGAGTTAGGTGTCAGCGGTTAAGCGTTGTGTAGCGCAAGTGCAATCGTCGCCCCCCCGCCCACACTTAGTCCTCATATGCCTCGGAAATCCCCGGCGCTCAGCCCGAATCGGCTCATTTTGTTGTATAGCCCACCCCGCGATACGTTCAGCTGTTTCGCGGCCAGGCGGATGTTGCCGCCGGTGCTTTTGAGTGCGGTGACGATGGCGTGCATTTCGTGGCTGCTCAGGTCCTGGGCGGGTTGCGGTTCATAGGTTCGGGCCAACGGGCGAGGCTTGGTTTCCAAGGGCAGATCGGCCGGCTGGATCCACTCGCTCATGGCCAGGTTGGTCGCCCGTTCGATGGCGTTTTCCAACTCCCGCACATTGCCTGGCCAGCCGTGGGCCGAGAGCACCGCCAACGCATCCGGCGAAAAACCCTGCACCGATTTACGCAACGAGCGCGCACAGCGCGTGAGGAAGTGCCGCGCCAGTATCGGGATGTCTTCACGGCGCATGCGCAGCGGCGGCACGGTCAGGTTCAGCACATTGAGGCGGTAGTAGAGGTCTTCGCGGAATGCGCCCTCGGCCACCGCCTGGCTGAGGTTGCGGTGGGTGGCGGCGATGATGCGCACATCCACTGGCCGTGCGCTTTTTGCCCCGACCCGTGCAATTTCACCTTCCTGCAACACCCGCAGCAAGCTGACCTGGGCGTCGAAGGACATGTCGCCGATCTCATCCAGGAAAATAGTGCCGCCATCCGCCAGTTCAAACTTGCCCGCCGAGCCGCCACGGGCCGAGCCGGTGAACGCGCCTTCGACATGGCCGAACAGTTCACTCTGCACCAGATCCCGTGGAATCGCGCCGCAGTTGACCGCCACAAACGGGCCATTGCAGCGCTCGCTGGCGTTGTGAATCGCCTGGGCGAACAACTCCTTGCCGGTGCCGCTTTCCCCCAGGATCAGCGTGGTGGCATCACTGCGACTGGCGATGCGCGCCAAGTGCAGCGCGTCCTGGATGGCCCGCGACGTGCCCTGAATGGTGTCGAACGTGTAGCGCGCCTGGCTGCCGACAAGACGCCGAGTAATTTCGCGGATGCGCCGGTTCTCGCGCAGCGACACGATCACCCCGCCCTGCTCCAGCGGACACACCGAGACCAGGCACGCCAGTTGGCTGCGGTCGTGCAGGTGGAAGGTGCAATCAAGGTCGCGCACCGGCTCACCCAGCGCGTCGCTTAATTCACTGCGGCCCAGACGCTGGAAGGGGCTGCCCACCAACTCCGGTCCCACCTGGAACAACTGCCGGGCGTAGCGGTTGAGCGCCTTGATGCAGCCGCGCTCGTCCAGCACCACCAGGCCCTCGTTAAGGACTTCGAGTACGGCCTGTTGTTCTTGCAGCAATGCGTGCAGGGCCATCTGCCGTGACACCGCTTCAGCGGCGGCTTGCACGGTGCCCAGGGTATGGAAATGAAACCATCCGGGTTCGGCGGTCAGCGTGAGCATCGCCAAGGTCTGGCCCTGGGCATTCTTGATCGGCGCGGCGGCGCAGTGCATGCGGCGCTGGCGCAGGCCGACAGCGAAGTTTTCTTCGGCCAGCACGTACACGAGGCGGTCTTCGGCAAGGGCCAGGCCGGTGCAGTTGGTGCCCTGTACCGACTCCGACAGGCGACTGCCCACGGGCGTGATGTCCAGTCCGCAGAAATACAGGGTGGTGCCTTCGGCATCGGTGAGGTTGATATGCCCGCGCGGGTTGTAGGCCAGCAGGCCATGCATGACCTGGGCAGCGGCCGCGATCAACACGCGGTGGCTGGCCAGGGTGGCGGCCAGGATGTGAGGGTCGACGAAACGGTACTGGCTGTCGGCAGGATCGATACCTGCCTCGACGCTGCGGCGCCAGGAATCCCAGATCATCTGGCGGACGTCGGCCGGGCGTTCGACCCAATGCTCCTGGCAACCCCGCCACGCCCGCTCCAATGCATCGACCGGGCCGTCATTCAGCGCAGCAGGCCCGAGCGCTGTCAGGTAGTCGAGGTCTTGTACGCTGAACGCCATGCTCATCACGTTTATCCATGTTCATGTTTTTGACATGCCAGTATAGACATGTCATCAAAATGAACACTTTTTGTTTAATAAGTCCGTTTAATCCCTTAACTATCAACACCTTATAAATTGGCACAGCCTTTGCTCCTACCCCTTTGCCCATCAGGACTGTCCTGAGGCCAACAATAAGAAGGGGTCACCACATGAGTACACAGAACATTCGCCTGGGCTTGATCGGCGCTGGTCGCATGGGCAGCTTTCACGGCCTGACTGCCGCGCGACATATCCCCGGTGCCAGCCTCGCCGCCATTGCCGACCCAACCCCAGGCCAAGCCGCACGCCTGGCAGCGGAGCTGGGTGTGGACAAGATCTACACCGACCCGCAACAGCTGCTTGACGACCCGAACATCGACGGCGTGCTGATCGCCGCCCCTGCCCGCAGCCACGCCGACCTGGTAATCAGCGCCGCCCGTGCCGGCAAAGGGATCTTCTGCGAAAAACCCATGGCCATCACCCTGGATGAGGCCGACCGCGCCATCGCTGCCGCCGCCGATGCCCGCGTGCCCTTGCAGGTCGGCTTCAACCGCCGCTTCGCCAAGAGCTTTCGCACCGCGCACCTCGACGTGCTGGCCGGCCGTATCGGCACCCCACAACTGCTACGCTCGCTGACTCGTGACCCGGCGCTGAACAACCCAGCCAACTCGCCACAATGGGTAATCTTCCTCGAAACCCTGATCCACGACTTCGACACACTGCGCTACCTCAACCCCGGTGCCGAGGCGGTAGCAGTACAGGTGATGGCTGACGCCCTGATCGCACCGGAATTCAAAAGCAGAGGCTTTCTCGACACCGCAGTGGTCACGATCCGCTTCGATAACGGTGCGATTGCCACCGCCGAAGCCAACTTCCAGGCCGTGTATGGCTACGATGTGCGCGGCGAAGTCTTCGGCAGCGCCGGCATGCTGACCATGGGCGGCGTGCAGGAATCCGACCTGGTGCGCTACCTGGCCCAAGGCATTCAAGCCGACACCCAGCGCCTGGACACCGACCTGCTGCGCGATGCTTACATTGCCGAACTCAACCACTTCGTAGACTGCCTGCGCACTGGCGCCAAACCCCTGGCCAGCGGCGAAGATGCGCGCGCGGCCCTGGCGATTGCTCGTGCGTGCATCACGTCGTACGAGCAAGGCAAGGCGGTGGCCGTATGATCCCGTTCAAGCTGGCGATCAGCGCTGAGATGGTGTTCCTCGACCTGCCCTTCGTCGAGCGCGTCAAACGCATTCATGCACTGGGCTTCAGCGCCGAAATCTGGGACTGGACCAACAAGGACATCAACGCCCTGGTGGCCACCGGTGCCGATTTCACCTCGATGACTGGCTACATCAGCGGTACCCTCACCGACCCCGATGGCATCCGCCAATTGCTCGACAGCGCCCGGGAATCCTTGGGCATCGCCGAACGCCTGAATTGTCCCAGTCTGAACCTGCACGGTACCGGCCTGGGCGAAGGCGGCCTGCCAGTGCAGCCCGCGAGCCAGACCACCGGCCGCATGTGGCTGAGCGCCTGCAAGACCCTGGAGAAAATTGCACGCCTGGGTGAAGACGCTGGCCGCGTGTTCCTGCTGGAAAACCTCAACACCGAAGTCGACCACCCTGGCGTTCCGTTCGCCCGGGCCGAGGACACGCTGGCGCTGATCGAAGCCGTGGGCAGCCCGCACGTCAAGATGAACCTGGACCTCTACCACGCACAAATCGGCGAAGGAAACCTGATCGAACTGATTCAGCGCGCAGGCAGCGCCATCGGTGAAATCCAGGTAGCCGACGTGCCCGGACGTAAAGAGCCTGGCACGGGAGAAATCCACTACCCGGCCATCGCCAGGGCCTTGCACGACATAGGCTACAGTGGCGTCGTCGGCCTGGAAGGGTGGGCCAGCGGCGACAGCAAGTTAGCCCTGGAACGCTTCCGTCAAGCATTCACCCTATAACAATAAAAGGACCCCTCTCATGCATCGTTATTCATTGATCGTTGCCACGCTGTTGCTGTTGGTCAGCCCATGGTCCTTCGCCGATTACCGTATTGGCGTGAGCATTGCCAGGGTCGACGATAACTTCATGACCTACGTGCGCAACGGCTTGGACAGTGCTGCCAAACAGCACGGCGTACAGATCCAGTTCGAAGACGCCCAGGGCGACGTGGTGCGCCAACTCAATCAGGTCGAAGGTTTTCTCAATCAGAAAGTCGACGCGGTCATCGTACTGCCGGTGGACACCTCCGCCACCGCCAACATGACGCGCGCGGCAGTGGCGGCCAAGACACCTTTGGTGTACGTCAACCGCCACCCGGATGAACGCACGCTGCCCAAGGGCGTGGTAACAGTGGCCTCCAACGACATTGAGGCCGGGCAATTGCAGATGCGCTACCTGGCGGAAAAACTCGGCGGCAAGGGCACCGTGGCGATCATCATGGGCGACCTTGCGCAGAACGCCACCCACGACCGTACTGAAGGCGCCAAGCAGGTGCTCAAGGAGTTTCCGGGCATGAAGGTGGTGGAGCAGCAAAGCGCCGAATGGCAACGCAGCAAAAGCATGGACCTAACCAGCAACTGGCTGCTGGCGGGCACGCAGTTCGATGCCATCGTGGCCAACAACGATGAAATGGCGATTGGCGCGGCCATGGCGTTGCAGCAATCGGGCAAGGCCAAGGGCGAAGTGGCGATTGTCGGTATCGACGGTTTGCCGGACGGGCTGGCGGCGGTCAAGCGGGGGATGCTGGCGGCGTCGGTGTTCCAGGACCCCAAGGCCCAGGCGAGCAAGGCCGTGGAGTCGGCAATCAAGATGATCAAGGGTGAGCCGATTGAGTCGGAGGTGTGGGTGCCGTTCGAACTCATCAAACCTGAACAGGTGGCGGTGTTCGAACAGCGCTACAAATAAAATCGAAGATAAGGACATCCAAGTGTGGGAGGGGGCTTGCCCCCGATAGGAGTAGGTCAGTTGATACATCCGTGACTGATCCACCGCTATCGGGGGCAAGCCGCCTCCCACACTTGGATCTCAATCAGTCCAGGTCGCTCGCGTCATGCCGCTCGGCCAACTGTTCCTGGGGTTCGCCAGACACCCGATTCACCCGCCGGCCACGCTGCACCGCCGGCCGTGCATCAATCGCATCGGCCCAGCGCTGCACATGCTTGTACTCATGCACCGACAAAAATTCCGCAGCTCCATACAAGCGGCCTTTGACCAACCCGCCGTACCACGGCCAGATCGCAATGTCGGCAATGGTGTATTCATCACCGGCAATGTACTCACTCACCGCCAGGCGCTTATCCAGCACGTCCAGCTGACGCTTGGCCTCCATGGCGAAGCGGTTGATCGGGTATTCCATCTTGCTCGGCGCGTACGCGTAGAAATGCCCGAAGCCACCGCCCAGGTAGGGCGCGCTGCCCATCTGCCAGAACAACCATGACAAACACTCCGCACGGGCCGCAGGCTCGGTGGGGAAGAACGCGCCGAACTTCTCGGCCAGGTAGTGTAGGATCGCGCCGGACTCGAACACACGAATCGGCGTGGGCCCGCTGTGGTCCATCAAGGCGGGGATCTTGGAGTTCGGGTTCACGCCGACAAAGCCGCTGCCAAACTGATCGCCGTCGCCGATCTTGATCAGCCAGGCGTCGTATTCCGCACCGCTGTGCCCCAGGGCCAGCAACTCTTCGAGCAGGATAGTGACCTTCTGCCCGTTGGGCGTGGCCAGGGAGTACAGCTGCAACGGGTGCTTGCCGATGGGCAGTTCTTTGTCGTGGGTCGCACCGGCGATGGGCCGGTTGATGCTGGCGAAGGTGCCGCCGCTTTCGGTTTCCCAGGTCCAGACTTTCGGGGGTACATATTCGGTCATGCTTACGGCTCCAGAAGCGTTTGCGATCAGCGAAGCGCTTGAGACTAAACCAAAGACGGGTGGTGCGTCACACTCCCCGCCGCAGCGTGCCGGGGCACCTGCACTCGCAGTGCGATCAACAAGGCCGCCAGCAGCATCAAGCAACCCGCGCCCAGAAACCCCCCGTCGATGCCGGTGGCACTGAACATCGCGCCCCCCCCCGCCGCACCCGCCGCGATGGCCGATTGCACCGAAGCGACCACCATGCCACCGGCACTTTCGGCCTGATCCGGCACCGCACGCGCCACCCAGTTCGACCACGCCACCGGCACCCCGCCAAAGGCCATGCCCCACAGCGCCAGGAGCAATGCCTGACCCGGCAGTGACGCGGGCAGCAACACCAGGGCCAACGCAGCGACGCCCACCAGGACCGGCATCAACACCAGGGTTCCCCGCGGGTTGCGCACCAGCAACCACCCGGCCAGCAGCGTACCGACAAAATTCGCCGCGCCAAACCCCAGCAGCATCAACGCCAGCCCTTGGGTGCCGACCCCGGTGGCGCTTTCCAGAAACGGGCGAATGTAGGTAAACAGCGCGAAGTGCCCGGTGTGCACCAGCACGCAGCCGAACATGCCGATGGCAATGCCGGGGCGCAGTAGTACATCAAGCACGGTGCGCAGGCGCGCGGTGCCGCTGGGTGCCAGGCGCGGCAGCGTGAACAGCTGGAAGGCCAGGGTCACCACGCCGACGGCGGCCGCAGCCACAAATGCACTGCGCCAGCCATACAGGTCCCCCAGGTAGCTGCCCAATGGCACCGCGACCACGGTACCCACCGCAATGCCGCTGAAGATGATCGACAAGGCACGTGGCAGCAACGCCGCCGGTACCAGACGCATCGCAACGGCCGCCGCCATGCTCCAGAAACCGCCGAGGGCAATGCCCAGCAGGATGCGCATCAACAACAGCACCAGGAGGCTGGACGAGAACGCCACCAGCAGGTTGGACGCAATCATCAGCGTGGAGAACCCCAACAGCACCAGGCGCCGGTCAATGCCGCGCGTCAAGCCAGGTACCAGCAAACCGGCGAACAACGCCACCACTGCCGTGACCGTGACCGCTTGCCCGGCCAACGCTTCCGACACGCCCAGGTCCAAGGCCATCGGCGTCAGCAGGCTGGCCGGCAGGTACTCCGCCGTGAGCAGGCCGAACACGCCCATCGCCAGGGAAAACACCGCCATCCAGGCCGGCGTGGTCGGTTCTGCCCTGCCATCGACAGGGGCATGG
This sequence comes from Pseudomonas sp. RIT357, assembly GCF_000632245.1. NCBI lineage: Bacteria > Pseudomonadati > Pseudomonadota > Gammaproteobacteria > Pseudomonadales > Pseudomonadaceae > Pseudomonas > Pseudomonas sp. RIT357. Next base: position 4,997 of record NZ_JFYX01000028.1, on the reverse strand, counting down.
GACACACAATCATTCATCACAAGACATCCTCAGGCATTTACGTGATGGCCAGTCTAGGTATGCCCATCAGGATGATCTATGATTCAAACCCTTGAGTTCTTGACCGAAACCCCGAATATGCCAGTCGACAACGCATTCAACCTGTCCTCCGAGCTGATCAATGAGCTGCTGCGCAGCATGCGCCTGCGCGGCGTGCAATACCGGCGCATCCAGGCCGGGCCGGTGTTCGGTATCAGCTTTGCGGCCAAGCCCGGCCACGCGTATTTCCATTTCCTGGCCGCCGGCTGCGCGACCCTGCGCCTGCACGACGGCAGCCTCTTTGAGTTGTCGGCTGGCAATGCGGTGTTTATCGCCCACGGCGGCGCCCATGCGCTGTTATCCAAACCGGATGACCCCGTGCAGGACATCGCCAGCTTCGACGCTGCACCGCTGGGCGATACCGTGTGCGCGGTGAATGCCTCGCCCTTTGCTCCCTCCAGCACCCTGCTGTTCAGCGCCTGCATGGAGTTCGAGCTCGACAGCATCCAGGGCCTCGGCAACCTGATGCCGGCCTTGATGCTGATCGACGCCGGCGGCCAGCGTTACCCCGGCTTGATGCCGATCCTGGCGGTGATGGAACGCGAAGTCTCCAGCGCCCGCGTCGGTTATGCCGGCATCCTTGCGCGCCTGGCCGATGTGGTGGCGGCGATGATCGTGCGGGGCTGGGTCGAGTGCGCCTGCGCCAATGCTTCGGGCCTCGCGGCCGCGTTGCGCGACACCCGCCTGGCCGGCGCCCTGCTCGCCCTGCACCAGCAACCGGGGCGCGACTGGAGCGTGGCCGAACTGGCGGCGCACTGTCATACCTCACGCTCGGTGTTCGCGGATCGTTTCCAGGCGACCCTGGGGGTACCGCCGCTGCGTTACGTGACCGAACTGCGCATGCGCCTCGCCAGCCAGTGGCTGACCCTGGAGCGGCTGCCCATCGAAGAAGTGGCGTACCGCCTCGGCTATACCTCCCAGGCGGCCTTCAGTCGCGCCTACAAACGCATCACCGGGCAACCGCCGGGCGCCAGCCGCCAAGGCTTCAGGAGCCCGGCATGAACGCCGGGCTGGAAGACATCCTCGCCGACCACCTGAACGTGGTGTTCTGCGGCATCAACCCCGGCAAGGGTTCCGCCGCCCTCGGCCTGCACTTCGCCAACCGCAGCAACCGCTTCTGGCGCGCCTTGCATCTGGCCGGGTTCACCCCCCACGAAATCCGCCCCGAACACGGCCGCACGCTGTTGCACTACCACTGCGGCCTGACCACGTTGGTGGAACGCCCCACGGCCAGCGCGGACGAATTGGCACGGCATGAGTTCACCCAGGCCGCGACGGGCTTCGAACAGAAGATCCGCCACTGCGCGCCGCGCTTCGTAGCGTTCCTGGGCAAGCCCGGCTACAGCGCATTGAGCGGCCAGCGCGAGATCGCCTGGGGCTTGCAGCCAACGGTGTTGGGCGGTGCGTCAGTGTGGGTGCTGCCCAACCCCAGCGGACGCAACCTGGCGTTCAGCCTGGAGCAGTTGGTGCAGGCGTATCAACAATTGCGCCGGGCGACCGAGTGCCCTTAGTCTCTTGAGCTCATCACCCTGATAGCAATGGAGGCTTCATGAAACTGGTCGGCATGCTGGACTCGCCTTACGTACGCCGCGTGGCAATTTCCCTGGATCTGTACGGGGTGAGTTTTGTGCATGAACCCTTGTCCGTGTTCAGCACCTTCAACGAATTTGCGCAGATCAATCCGGTGGTCAAGGCCCCTACCCTGGTGCTGGACGATGGCACGGTATTGATGGATTCCAGCTTGATCCTGGAGTACCTCGAAGCCTTGGCCCCGTCGGACAAAAAGCTGCTGCCCCTGCAACCTGCGGCACTTGCCAAAGACTTGCACGTTCTGGGACTGGCGCTGGCGGCCTGTGAGAAGAGCGTGCAGATCGTCTATGAGCACAACCTGCGCCCGGCCGAGAAGCTGCATGCGCCGTGGCTTGAGCGCGTGACCGGCCAATTGCTCGCGGCTTATGCGTTGCTGGACAAGCAGCTGGGCGACAGCGAAGCACTGACCCAGGCGTCGATTACGGCGGCGGTGGCGTGGTCGTTCAGCCAGTTCACAGTGGCGTCGGTGGTCAAGGCGGATGCATTCCCCAACCTGGCCCGGCATACCGAACGACTGGAGCAGCATGCGGCGTTCAAGCGTTACCCCATCGCCTAAGCACCGCAGTTCAAATGTGGGAGGGGGCTTGCCCCCGATAAGGGTGGGTCAGTCATAGAAGTACTGCCTGAACCACCGCTATCGGGGGCAAGCCCCCTCCCACATTGGTCTGTGTTGTCTGAGAGAGGGTGTTCGGCTCAGACCCAGCCGCCATCCACAATAAAATTCTGCGCCGAACACATCGCCGAGGCATCCGAGGCGAGAAACAACGCCATATTGGCGATGTGTTCCGGCAGGACGCTGCCGGGCAGGCACTGGCTGCGGGCGATCAGTTCCTTGGCCGCATCGTCCACCCACATCGCCAGTTGCTTCTCGGTCATGACCCACCCCGGCACCAACGTGTTGACGCGGATATGGTGAGGCCCCAACTCCCGCGCCAACCCCCGGGTCATGCCGTGGGCAGCGGCCTTGCTGGCGGCGTACACCGGGTAGCCGGCGGAAGCCATCATCCAGCCGACCGAGCCGAGGTTGATGATCGCGCCGCCGCCGGCAGCTTTCATCATCGGCACCACGGCCTTGGCCGCAAAGAAGGCGTGCTTGAGGTTGACCGAGATCAGCTTGTCGAAGGTGTCCGAGTCGACCTCTTCCAGGGTGTGACGCACGTCGTTGGCGGCGTTGTTCACCAACACGGTGATCGGCCCCAACGAATGCTCGAAACGCTCGATGGCGGCCTTGTAGGCGATTTCATCGGTGATGTCGCAGCACACGAATTCCACCGTATGCCCCTTCGAGCTCAACAACGCGGCCAGCCGATCGCCCTGGCTTTGCGCGCGGTCCACAAAACCGACCTTGGCGCCTTGCGCGGCAAAGGCCCGCACCATGAACTCACCGATGCCCGAAGCACCACCAGACACCAGCACGGTTTTGCCTTCAAGGTCCGGATAAACAGCCTGCGCAGTACTCATATAACGGTTGCCTCGATCAATTAGTCTTATTTTATTTTACGAAATTGGCGTTAAAGGCTATAAATTCGCTGTCACACCAACAAAATATCGCTATTAGTAGAACTATTCCACTCAAAACAACAAAAGGAAGTTCGACCATGAAGCACCCTCGATACCTGCTGTCTGGCCTGGCGCTGTCCATGATGATCGCCAGCGGCGGCGCCCAGGCGGCCGGCCTGAGCAGCGAGCAAAAACCTTTCGGTAAAACCAACGACGGCACCGCCGTCGAACAATACATTTTGCGCAACAGCCACGGCATGCAAGCCACGGTGATTACCTACGGCGGCGTCTTGCAGTCGCTGAAAGTGCCGGACAAACACGGCAAGGTCGACGATGTAGTGCTGGGCTTTGACGACGTGCAAGGCTATCAGAGCGGTACGGCATTCTTTGGCGCGACCATCGGCCGCTTTGGCAACCGCCTGGCCGGTGGCGCCTTTGAACTCGACGGCAAGCGCTTCCAGGTGCCGCTCAACGATGGCCCCAACTCGCTGCATGGCGGTGCCCAGGGCTTCGACAAGCAGGTGTGGAAGGCCGAGACGGTCAAGGACAAGGACTCAGTCGGCGTGAAGCTGAGCTACCTGTCCAAGGACGGCGAGATGGGTTTCCCCGGTAATCTGAAAACCGAGGTCACATACCGCCTCAACGACAAGAACGAACTGCACATCGACTACACCGCCACCACCGATAAACCTACGGTGCTCAACCTCACCAATCACAGCTACTTCAACCTCGCCGGTGCAGGCAATGGCGACATTCTCAAGCAAGTCGCGACCTTGCACGCCAGTCATTACACGCCAGTGAATGCCACCCTGATTCCTACCGGCGAACTGGCGCCCGTCAAGGGCACGCCGATGGACTTCCTGAAACCGACGCCGATCGGCCAGCACATCAAGGAGGATCATCCGCAGCTCAAATTTGCCGAGCCAAAGCAAGGTGGGTTTGACTTCAACTGGGCGCTGGACACCAAGGGGGACGTGAAGCAACTCGCCGCCGAGGTGCATGACCCAGAATCAGGCCGGCGTTTGCAGCTCTACACCAGCGAACCGGGCGTGCAGTTCTATACCAGCAACTTCCTTGATGGTTCGGTGAAGGGTAAAGGCGGCAAGACTTACCTGCACTGGAGTGGGTTTACCTTGGAGACCCAGCACTTTCCGGATGCGCCTAACCAGCCGAAGTTTGCCTCGACTCGGTTGAATCCAGGACAAACTTACAGCCAGAACACCGTGTTCAAATTCTCCGCCGATTAAAACTGTGGGAGGGGGCTTGCTCCCGATTGCAGTGTGTCAGCTACATATTCATTACCTGACCCACTGCTATCGGGAGCAAGCCCCCTCCCACATTTGGCCTTCATGGGGTTTGGTTCAGCGTTGTTTCATGCGGTCGATGACCACCGCCAACAACAGGATCGAACCGTAGATCACGTATTGATGAACCCAGGACAAACTTACAACCAAAACACCGTATTCAAACTCTCCGCCGATTAAAACTGTGGGAGGGGGCTTGCTCCCGATTGCAGTGTGTCAGCTACATATTCATTACCTGACCCACTGCTATCGGGAGCAAGCCCCCTCCCACATTTGGCCTTCATGGGGTTTGGTTCAGCGTTGTTTCATGCGGTCGATGACCACCGCCAACAACAGGATCGAACCGTAGATCACGTATTGATGAACCCAGGACAAACTTACAGCCAAAACACCGTGTTCTAATTCTCCGCCGATTAAAACTGTGGGAGGGGGCTTGCTCCCGATTGCAGTGTGTCAGCTACATATTCATTACCTGACCCACTGCTATCGGGAGCAAGCCCCCTCCCACATTTGGGCTTCATGGGG
>NZ_JFYX01000027.1:0-23930 GCF_000632245.1 Pseudomonas sp. RIT357 | reverse complement strand
GGTTGTGGGCGATGATCGAACGCAAGTTATCGGGCCTCCCTTTGCGAGGGAGGCGTCGGTTCAATGGCTCAGAGGAAGTAGAGCAGGCTCGTCCACGGGATCTCTGGCAAGTACCTCTGGCAGAGTAGGGTGACCGCTGCCATCACGGCCAGGAAAGCCACCTGCAGCGGACTCCAGTGCGCCCAATGCAAGCCGCTGACCCAAGGGTAAAAGTGCTCGACATACTCATTCACTTTGCCGATACGCCTGCGGTGAAACAGATGTATGCCGATCATTCCCACGTACGTCAGCATGCCCATCACGCCCAGCAGTAAGCCGAACATCAGCAGCATGCCCACTTGAGGAATGCCGTGGCGCAGCACCAGCCAGTGTTGATGAGGGTTGAACCGTGACGGCAGCAGGCGCTTGCTGAGCCACAGGTCCTGGACGATCAGGTGTGATGTCAAGACAGCCCACAACTGAGTGCCACGTATGCCGATAATGGCCGGAGCAAAGGTCAGTATCACCACAATGACGGCGTCGCTGAGCCTATCCATTTTTGTATGTGGGGAAACGGCCAAGGCGGCTGCCAGCGCCAGGCCACCCCATACCCGTATCCAACTTCGATGGGAGACCGGCCTGGGGAGGAATTCTCGCCAAAAAAATACATTGGCCTGGGGAAGCCGCTCAACCAACTGCGGGTAGCGCCAGGCCAGAACTTCGGCCAGATGCTGGCAGGCGTTCCAGGCATTACTGTCGAAGCTCTGCGTCATCTGTTTTTGTTGCGTCGCCGACATTGGCGTGAGCAACAGGCGCGCCGCCATGGCGTCGGCGGATTTCCATGTCGTGTCCCGGGCCTTGTCTTGCAGGTTGGCGTAGAAGCTTTCCTGTTCGCAACGCGACACCAATTCGCGCCACATCCACGCCGGTTCCGGGTATACGCCTTTCTGGTCGTCCCAGCCGAATGCTTGGCACACGCGCTCGAACAGCGGCACGCTCCATTGGGTGTCATGCAACAGGTGCAGGACGATGCGCTGCCACTGCTGTTGCAGGTCGAACACCTGCAGCCAGGGTTGGTCGTTGTACTGCGTGAGCTGGGTGATGAATTCGCGCTCGGCCTTTTGCTCCAGCAGTTCCTGCAGGGTGCGGCGGTAGTCTTGCAGCAGCTCGCCGGTCAGCGCTTCGTATTGCCAGGACGTCATTGCCACCTGCTGCCAGGGGGTCAGCCATTCCAGGTGTTGCGCGGCCCAACCGGCGATGGCGCTGCGTTCGCCCGGTGCTTCGAAGCAATGGCGCAACAGGCCGGCCTGGAACGCATCGGTGCAGCCCTGTCGCTGAGCCTGGGCCCAGCGTTCATCAAGGTTACGCGCGTTGAGGCCATTGAGCAGTGCCTGGGCTGGGGCTGTTGTGAGTGGCTCGAAGGGCGCAGGGCTGACGGGGCTGAGGTCCATCAGTTCGGTCAGGTCATTCAGGTTTCCGTAGACCGCTTCGGCCACGGGCGCCTGGACGTGTTCTTCCTCTTCGTTATCAGCCCGCCAGCGTACTTCACTCAGCGCTTGTTCATAGGCTTCGCGCAGGCGCTGGAAGCCTTTGGCATCGTCATCCGGGCGACAGTTTTTCAGCATCCGCGCATAGCTGCGCTTGATGGCACGTTCGTCGGCGTCTTCCGGCAGTTGCAGCACGCTCCAGCAATCCATGAGTGTGCCCTCAGCGCCAGAACCCATTGTCGAGCGGCTCAAGTTGCCGGGTCAGTTCGCTACGGGCCTCGCGGATGCGGCGTTCGTCCTGGGTGTCGAGTATCTGCTGGAACTGTGCGGCCCAGTGGCCGAGTTGCTCACGCAGCTCGCCGAGGTTTTCCTGGTAGAGCCGTTCGAGGCGCGCGGTGAGCACGGTGTTGACCTGCTGGTCGCGCGGGTGAACTTTCAACTGCGCCAGGGCTTGCAGACGTTGCTGGATTTCCTGCGGGCTGAGCACGCCGGGGTTGTTTTCGATCACCAGTGAGTGCTGCTCGCCGGTCAGGGGGATGCTCACCTGGGCTTCCAGCAGGCCGTTGTTGTCGTAGGTGAAGCGTACGTCCAGCGAGACTTCACCGGCCTTGCGCTTGGGTACCGCGATGTCCAGTTGGCCCAGTTCGATGTTGTCTTTCACCAGGCGGCTTTCGCCCTGGTAGATCTTCAGCAGCACCTGGCTCTGGTTGTCGTGCAGCGTCACCACGCTTTTGACCCGGCTCACCGGTACGCTGCTGTTGCGTTCGATCAACGGCAGGTAATGGCCGCTTTCGATATGGCCGCCGTACTGGTTCGAGGTTTCGATGCCCAGGGTGTAGGGGCACACGTCGGTCAGAACGACTTCTTCAAGCGCAGCGGAACGGGCTTTGAGCGCGGCCTGGATCGCGGCGCCGTGGGCGACCACTTGGTCGGGGTCGAGGCTGATCGATGGGAAGCGCCCGAACAATCCGGCGGCGAGTTTGCGCACCAGCGGCATGCGCGTGGTACCGCCCACCAACAGGATCTCATCGAGGTCGCTGACGCGAATCCGTGCATCGCGCAGGGCGCGTTCAATCGGTGCGCGCAGGCGTTCCAGCAGCGGTGTGTAGAGCTTGGCCATTTCCTGTTGAGTGATGGTCTGCACCCACTGTTGGCCATCGACCCGCAGAGCGAACTCGGCGCTGTCGTCCTGGCCCAGGGCTTTGCGCACACGTTCGGCTTCGCGGCGCAGGGCCTGCAGTACGCTGTTGGTGGGCGGGAAACCGTCGGCATTACGCTGGCTGTCGACGAAGTGTTCCAGCAGCAGGGTGTCGAAGTCTTCGCCACCGAGGAAGTTGTCACCGGCACTGGCACGTACTTCCATTACGCCGTCGAACAGTTCGATGATCGACACGTCAAAGGTGCCGCCGCCTAGGTCGAAGACCAGGAATGACGTCTCTTTGTCGCGCTGGTGCAGGCCGTAGGCGAGGGCGGCGGCGGTGGGTTCGTTGATCAGTTTTTCAACATTGAGCCCCGCCAATTCACCGGCGATGCGCGTGGCTTTGCGCTGACCATCGCTGAAGTAGGCGGGCACGCTGATGACGGCTTCGGTGACGGGGTGGCCGTAGGTACGTTCGATATCTTCCTTGATGCTCTTGAGTACCAGCGCCGAGAGTTCTTCGGGGCGGAACGAGCGATCACCCAGACGCACTTCAGTGGCGCTGCCCATGTAGCGCTTGAACAGCGAAGTCGTCAGGTGCGGGTGGGTGTGCAGGCGCTCTTTGGCGGCCTGGCCTACCAGGACACGGCCTTGATCATCCAGCCCGACCACGCTTGGGGTCAACAACTGGCCAAGGGCATTGGGCACCAGTTCAGCGGCATCCCCACGCCAGACGGCCGCGAGGCTGTTGGTGGTTCCCAGGTCGATTCCTACGATCATTACGACAAGCTCCCTCTGTGGTCTGTAAGAATCTGTGACCAATTTTAGCCTGAAAGGTTGTCGGGAAAGCAAGGCGCGCTCAACTCGCTAGCTTCGGAGCTATGGCTGGGGGAGTCTACTGTCAGGGTTGACAGTAGAAGGGCGAGGGGCAAGGGCTTATGTTCAAGGTGGTGGCAGTCGCTTTTTAAGATGCTCAAGGAGAAGAACTCATGAGCTTTGGATCAGATATAGGTAGCTATTTGACGTCTTCCGATAAATTTGAAGCCCACTTGATTATTGAGGGCGAAGAGCCGACCCCGATCAATTTCGACACCTATGAAGTGAGCTATATCGAGGGCTTCCAATTCTTTATTCGCCTGGGGCTTGAGGACAACCCTGGTTCGAAAAACGAATTGACCCTTGAGGCCCGTGAGCTGAAAACAGGCCAGACCTACCCTATCGGCCCACAAGCACCGGGGATCAAAGCGAGCTTTGGCCTGGAAGGCTATGTTGAGTATTTCCCGGCTGATTATTCGGGTTTTCTGACGGTTGAGCGCATTGAGCGTAGCGATGTTGGTAATACAACCCTAAGTCTGCGTTTTTCGATCTATTTCAAACCCGATGGCAAACCAGAGATGGAAGTTAGTTGCCAGACTCTTGAACTTTCAGCCTTTGCGGCAGGGGGGACGCCGGTGGGCGGTACGTTTGAAAAGGCGTCAAAAGGCAGCACTGAGGCAGCGCTTGCACCGATTCCAACGTTTTGTGAGATTGCGGTCAGGGTGAATGGGGGATACGAAGTCATAGATTTGGGGAATATTTACTTTGTCAGATACCCGGACTTGAGCTTCTTCATACAGTGCACGCCACGAAATGGCTCCACGCGCGCAACGCTTGAATTTCGTGGCGATGAATTGAAGGCCTACACCAATTATCCGATCACCGGAATTGATGGCCGGAAGCGTCAGGCAGGCAGTGTTGACACATTTTTTATATTGCGGCCTGAATTCTCAGGTAGCTTTTCTGACCCCACCGGAGAATTTCGAGTTCTGCGTACTCACGATTCCGAAGAAGGATTCTGGTGTCAATGTGAGTTTGAGTTTTCAGTGACTGCGGGTGGCTCAGAATATAAGGTTGAAAGCCTTGTATTCCAGATTCAAGTCAGTGAAGCGAACGCGTGAGACAGACGCCAGATCTCAATGAAACGTTAGGCATAAAAAAACCGCTTCCCGGCAAGGAAGCGGTTTTTTAGTTCAGCGTGATCAGAACAACTTCAACGCCGGTGCTTCTTCTTTCAACGGCTCATTCTTCGCCGTCTGCTCGTTCCAGCCGCCGCCGAGGGCCTTGTACAGGTTGACCTCGCTGGTCAGCTGCGCCAGGCGGTCGGTGATCAGCGATTGCTGGGCACTGAACAGTTGGCGTTGTGCGTCGAGGAAGGTCAGGTTGCTGTCGACACCAATGCGGTAGCGACGCTCAGCCAGGCGGTAGTAATCCTGGTTGGCCCCGACGAAGCCACGCTGGGCATCCAGTTGCTGCTTGTAGGTCTCACGGGCGGCGAGGCCGTCGGAGACTTCTTGGAAGCCGGTCTGGATGGCTTTCTCGTAGTTCGCCACGTTGATCTCTTTCTGGATCTTCGAGTAGTCCAGGCTTGCGCGCAGGCTACCAGCGTTGAAGATCGGGATGTTGATCTGCGGTGCAAACGACCAGGTCCCCGAACCGCCTTTGAACAGACCGCCCAGGGTCGGGCTTGCGGTGCCCGCACTGGCCGTCAGGGTGATGCTCGGGAAGAACGCTGCACGGGCCGCGCCGATGTTGGCGTTGGCCGCCTTGAGGTTGTACTCGGCCTGCACGATGTCGGGACGACGTTGCAGCAGGTCCGATGGCAACCCGGCCGGCACGTCGCTGAGCAGGTCATCCGACAGTGGCTTGCTGGCGATATTCGCCGGCAGGCCGGTGCCCAGCAGCAGGGTCAGGCTGTTTTCGTCCTGGGCCACCTGGCGGGTGTAACGCGCCAGTTGCACGCGGGCGTTTTCCACCGACGTGCGGGCCTGGCTGAGATCGAGGGCCGAGGCCACGCCGACTTCGTTGCTGCGCGAGGTCAGTTTGAAGCTCTGCTCGAACGCGCCCAGGGTGTCCTGGGTGAGCTTGAGCAGTTCCTTGTCGGCCTGCCAGGTCAGGTAGGCATTGGCCACACTGGCCACCAGGCTGATCTGGGTGCTGCGCCGCGCTTCTTCGGTGGCGAAGTACTTCTGCAGCGCTTCTTCACTCAGGCTGCGTACACGGCCGAACAGGTCCAGCTCGTAAGAACTGATCCCCAGGCCAGCCGAGTACTGGCTGGCGATGGTCGCTTCACCGGTCTGCGACAGCTTGGCCGGCGTACGCGAACGGCTGCCGCTGCCCGTGGCCGATACGGCCGGGAACAGATCGGCGCGCTGGACCTGGTACTGCGCGGCATAGGCATCGATGTTCAGGGCAGCAACGCGCAGGTCACGGTTGTTTTCCAGCGCAGTCTTGATCAGCTGTTGCAGGGCAGGGTCATGGAAAAACTGTCTCCAGCCCTGCTCGGCAGCGGCCTGGTTCGGCGCCTGGGCCGGCGAATACGCCGGCCCCTGCGGGAACTGTGCCGCCACCGGCGCTTCGGGGCGCTGGTAGTCAGGTATCAGCGAGCAGCCACTGAGCACGAAGGCGGTGACGGCTAGGGAAAGTAGCGACTTGCTCATTGGCCAGCCTCTTTAGGAGTTTGCTTAGGTTCAGTCTTTTTACGCTCGCCCGCGGCGGACACGGTTGCAAAGAACAGTGGCACCCAGAAGATCGCCAGGACAGTGGCCGTGATCATACCGCCAATTACGCCGGTACCGATCGCGTGCTGGCTGCCTGAACCGGCGCCCGAGGAGATCGCCAGCGGCAGTACGCCGAGGACGAACGCCATGGAGGTCATGATGATCGGACGCAAGCGCATACGCGATGCTTCGATGGCGGACTCGACAATGCCTTTGCCTTGTTCGTGGAGCTCTTTGGCGAACTCCACGATCAGGATGGCGTTCTTCGCCGCCAGACCTACCGTCACGAGCAAGCCCACCTGGAAGAACACGTCGTTGGACAAGCCGCGCATGCTGGTGGCGATCAATGCACCCACCACGCCCAGCGGAACCACCAGGATCACTGCGATTGGGATCGACCAGCTTTCGTACAGTGCCGCGAGGCACAGGAACACCACCAGCAGCGACAGCGCATACAACGCCGGCGCCTGGGAGCCGGAGAGGCGTTCTTCATACGACAGGCCCGTCCAGGCGTAGCCCACGCCCGCTGGCAATTGCTTAGCAATGCGTTCGACTTCGGCCATGGCGTCACCGGTACTGTAACCCGGTGCTGGCGTACCGAGGATTTCCATCGCCGCCACACCGTTGTAACGCGAGAGTTTTGGCGAACCGAAGATCCACTTGCCCGAGGCGATGGACGACAACGGCACCATCTTCCCGGAGTCGCTGCGCACGAACCATTTGTTCAGGTCTTCCGGGGACATCCGGCTGGCGGCTTCACCTTGCACGTACACCTTCTTCACCCGACCGCGGTCGATGAAGTCGTTGACGTAGCTGCCACCCAGGGCAATCGCCAGGGTCTGGTTGATGCTCGACAGGGTGATGCCTTGGGCACTGGCCCTCTCGTCGTCAACGGTGAGTTCGTACTGCGGCTCATCGTTCACGCCGTTAGGGCGCACACCTGCCAGGATCTTGCTTTGTGCTGCCATACCCAGGAACTGGTTACGTGCCGCCATCAGTTTGTCATGGCCGACACCGCCTTGGTCTTGCAGGAACACGTCGAAGCCGGTGGCGTTACCCAGTTCCAGTACAGACGGCGGAACGATGGCAAATACCATGGCGTCCTTGAAGGTCTGCATGAAGTAGCCCTGGGCGCGCTTGGCGATCTCGAATACCGAGGTGGAAGCATCACGCTCGCCCCACGGTTTGAGCATCACGAAGGCCAGGCCCGAACTCTGGCCACGACCGGCGAAGTTGAAGCCGTTCACGGTAAACACCGATTTCACGCCTTTGCCTTCGCCCGGCTCGCCTTCCTTGTCGTTGAGAAGGAACGCGCGCATATCGTCGATGACTTTTTGCGTCCGTTCAGCCGAAGAGCCGACTGGTGTCTGCACCTGGGCAAAGATCACGCCCTGGTCTTCATCGGGCAGGAACGCAGCAGGGATGCGCATGAACAGCCAGATCATGCCGGCGATGATCAGCGCGTACACCAGGAACGCCGGGATCTTGTGCTTGATCATGTTGCCCACGCCGCGCTCGTAGCTCAGTACGCCACGGTCGAAGGTGCGGTTGAACCAGCCGAAGAAACCACGCTTGGGTTGGCCGTGCTTCTCGGGGTCGATCGGCTTGAGCATGGTGGCGCACAAGGCCGGGGTGAAGATCAGGGCAACCAGTACCGACAGCGCCATCGCCGAGACAATGGTGATGGAGAACTGTTTGTAGATCACACCGGTGGATCCACCGAAGAACGCCATCGGCAACAGTACCGCCGACAGTACGAGGGCAATACCCACCAGGGCGCCCTGGATCTGGCCCATGGATTTGATCGTCGCGTCTTTCGGCGATAAGTGCTCCTCGGCCATTACCCGCTCAACGTTTTCGACCACCACGATGGCATCGTCCACCAGCAAGCCGATGGCCAGGATCATGCCGAACATGGTCAGGGTGTTGATGGTGAAGCCAAACGCGGCCAGGATCCCGAAGGTACCCAGCAATACCACCGGCACCGTCATGGTGGTGATGATGGTGGCGCGGAAGTTCTGCAGGAACAGGAACATCACCAGGAACACCAGCACGATCGCTTCGACCAGGGTGTCGACGACACCGGAGATCGATTCGGTCACTACAGGCGTGGTGTCATAAGGCACCACGGCCTTCATGCCAGGCGGGAAGAACGGTTCGAGCGACGCCACGGTGGCGCGGATGGCCTTGCCGGTGTCCAGCGCGTTGGCGCCCGAGGCCAGCTTGATCGCCATACCCGAAGCGGGCTTGCCGTTGAACTGCGCAGCAATGCTGTAGTTCTGGCCACCGAGCTCAATACGGGCGACATCCTTCAGGCGTACCTGTGAGCCGTCGGTATTGACCTTCATCAGGATATTGCCGAACTGCTCGGCCGTCTGCAGGCGGGTCTTGCCGATGATCGTGGCGTTCAACTGGGTGCCGGGCAGGGCAGGCAGGCCGCCCAGTTGGCCGGTGGCCACCTGTACGTTCTGTGCGGAAATCGCCGTGCTGACATCCACCGGCGTAAGCTGGTAATTGTTCAGCTTTGCCGGGTCAAGCCATATACGCATGGCGTACTGCGAACCGAACACCTGGAAGTCACCCACACCAGCGGTCCGTGAAATCGGGTCCTGGATGTTCGAGACGATGTAGTTGGAGAGGTCGTCCTTGGTCATGCTGCCGTCTTCCGACACCAGACCGATTACCATCAGGAAGTTCTTCACCGACTTGGTCACGCGGATACCCTGCTGCTGCACTTCTTGCGGCAGCAGTGGGGTCGCCAGGTTCAGCTTGTTTTGCACCTGAACCTGGGCGATGTCCGGGTTAGTGCCCTGGTTGAACGTCACGGTAATCGTCATGCTGCCGTCGGAGTTACTGTCCGAGGAAACATAACGCAGGTTGTCGATACCGTTGAGCTGTTGCTCGATGACCTGTACCACGGTGTCCTGCACGGTTTGTGCGGACGCGCCTGGGTAGGTCACCTGAATATCAATGGCGGTCGGCGCAATGGCCGGATACTGGTTGATGGGCAACTTCATGATCGAAAGTGCCCCGACCAGCATGATCACCAGGGCAATTACCCAGGCGAAAATGGGACGGTCGATAAAAAATTTCGACATGGATTACTCCCCTTTGCCAGCAGCGGCAGCAGGAGCAGCAGCGGAACCTGCGGGCTTGGCGTTGTCAGCGTCCTTGACCTTGACCTCAGCGCCCGGCTTGACGTATTGCAGCCCTTCGGTGATCAGGCGGTCCCCGGCGTTCAGGCCTTTTTCCACCAGCCAGTAGGCGCCGGCGGTGCGGTTGGCCACCAGTTCACGCTGCTCGACCTTGTTGTCGGCGTTGACGATCAGCGCTGTTGGAATACCCCTGAGATCACGGGTCACGCCTTGCTGCGGTGCCAGGATGGCCTTGCTGTTCACACCGGCTTGCAATTGGGCGTGTACGAACATGCCCGGCAGCAGGGTGTGGTCAGGGTTAGGGAACACGGCGCGCAGGGTGACCGAGCCGGTGGTCTGGTCGACCGAGACTTCGGAGAACTCCAGCTTGCCGTCCTGGCCGTAATCGCTGCCGTCTTCCAAGGTCAACTTGACCTTGGCGGCATTCGCACCGGCTTTTTCCAGCTGACCGCTCTCCAGGTCGCGGCGCAGTTTCAGCATTTCAGCCGACGACTGTGTGACGTCGACGTAGATCGGGTCCAGTTGCTGAATCACGGCCATCGCATCGGCCTGGCCATTGCTGACCAGCGCGCCTTCGGTGACGGCAGAACGGCCGATACGCCCGGAAATCGGCGCGTACACCTTGGTGTAGCGCACATTGATCTGGGCGGTTTGAACGTTTGCTTCGGCAGTCATGCGGTTCGCGACGGCGGTGTCGTATTCCTGACGGCTGACGGCTTGTTCATCAACCAACTGCTTGTAGCGATCGGTGATGGACTTGGTCTGGGTCAGCGTGGCTTGTGCGCTTTTCAGGGTGGCCTCATAGACCGACGGATCGATCTGATACAGCTGCTGGCCTTCCTTCACGTCGGCGCCTTCTTTGTACAGACGCTTGAGGATAATGCCGTTGACCTGAGGGCGAACTTCCGCGATGCGGTAGGCGGTGGTGCGGCCTGGTAGCTCGGATGTCAGAGTAAAGGCTTGCGGTTGAAGGGTGACCACGCCGACCTGAGGGATTTGAGCGGGCGGAGCCGCTTCTTCCTTTTTACATCCGCTGAGCAGCGATGCCAGGGCGACGGCAGTGACCAGAGCGGTAACAGCTGGCTTAAGTTGCATGAAGATCCTCGGGTCAGGCGCGCAGGGTGCGCACAAGAAGGGTGGAAGGGTAAAAAACAGGCTGTGAGTAGATAAGTAGCTTGCTACGCAATATACTTACGTTCATGGTTGTTTGTAAACTCTTGACAGGCTTCGCGCAATGTTGACAAAGCAACACCCGAAGCCTCGATTCCATTACGTTCGGCACCCATGACGGTGTCGTCCCACAAATATTCAGATGATCGTTCGCGTCTATTAACGTTGCGTTAACGATAGTCTCAAGTGTCCTGATTGAGGTTCTACTGCCATGGTTCGTCGCACTAAAGAGGAAGCTCAGGAAACGCGCAGCCAAATTCTTCAAGCCGCCGAGCAAGCCTTTTACGATCGTGGCGTCGCGCGTACGACGCTGGCGGACATCGCCGCGTTGGCCGGCGTGACGCGGGGCGCGATTTACTGGCACTTCAGCAATAAGTCCGACCTGTTGCAGGCGCTGCTCGACACTTTGCATGAGCCGCTGGACGAATTGGCCAGAGCCAGTGAGAGCGAGGACGAACTCGATCCACTGGGGTGCATGCGCAAGCTGCTGATTCATCTGTTTCATCAAGTGGCCCTGGACCCGAAAACCCGCCGCATCAATGAGATTCTGTTTCATAAGTGCGAATTCACCGATGAAATGTGCGACATGCGCCGCCAGCGCCAGACCCACAGTCTGGAATGCAATCTGCGCATCGGCCTGACTCTGCGTAATGCGGTCCATCGCGGGCAACTTCCGGAAAACCTCGATACCACCCGCGGTGCTGTTTGCATGCATGCCTACATCAACGGGCTGATTGGCCAGTGGCTGTTGGTCCCCGACAGCTTCCAATTGCATCAGGAAGCCGAGCGCTGGGTAGATGCAGGGCTAGACATGCTGCGTCTGAGCCCGAGCCTGCGCAATTGAAACAAAATGCGTAATTGCATCAGGTTGTGTCAACAGTAAAGCTTAAGGACGGTCAATCGTCCTTCTGCCTGATTGGTGGGATGACTTTATATACGGGCTGGTGGGCGGTTGATAGGTAGCCGCCTAAGTATTTTGTAGGGATTTTGTTGCGGTTCTGTGAAGCAATGTAGCCAGAACCTGTAGGCCGCCAACAACGTGAAAGGGGGGCTTGCCCCCGATGGCAGTGGTTCAGTCAACACATACAGTGACTGACGCACCGCCATCGGGGGCAAGCCCCCTTTCTCATTTGGTTTTAGTTTCGGCCGATTAAAGCGGCAGGGTCGGGTAGTCGATGTAACCCACCGGGCCCTTGCCGTAGAAGGTTTCCGGGTGTGCTTCGTTGAGCGGCGCATCGGCCTTCAGACGTGCTGGCAGATCCGGGTTGGCAATGAATGGTACGCCCCAAGCCACCGCATCCGCTTTGCCCTCGGCCAGCCAGGCATTGGCGCTGTCTTTGGTAAAGCGTTCGTTGGCGATGTATACGCCGCCGAACGCTTTTTTCAGCTGTGGGCCGAGGCTGTCCGCGCCTTCTTTTTCACGGGAGCAGATGAAGGCGATGCCACGTTTGCCCAGTTCGCTGGCGACGTAGGTGAAGGTTTCCGCGAGGTTATCGTCGCCCATGTCGTGGGAGTCGGCACGCGGTGCCAAATGCACACCCACACGCCCGGCGCCCCAGACTTCGATGGCTGCGTCGGTCACTTCCAGCAGCAGGCGCGCACGGTTTTCCAGGGAGCCGCCGTAGTTATCGGTGCGCTGGTTGGTGCTGCTTTGCAGGAACTGGTCGAGCAGGTAGCCGTTGGCGCCGTGGATTTCCACGCCGTCAAAACCAGCGGCCTTGGCGTTTTCGGCACCGGTGCGGTAGGCGTCGATGATGTCGGCGATTTCAGCTGTTTCCAGGGCGCGCGGGGTAGGGTAGTCGGCCAGTGGGCGAACCAGGCTGACGTGGCCTTTTGGCTGGATCGCACTCGGCGCCACCGGAGTTTCGCCGTTCAGGTAGGACTCATGGGAGATACGACCCACATGCCACAGTTGCAGGAAGATCTTGCCGCCCGCGCCGTGAATTGCCTTGGTCACGTTGGCCCAGCCGCGCACTTGGTCGTTGGACCAGATGCCTGGGGTGTCCGGGTAGCCCACGCCCAGCGGGGTCACGGAGGTGGCTTCACTGAGGATCAGCCCGGCGGACGCACGTTGCACGTAGTACTCAGCCATCAGTGCGTTGGGTACGCGGCCTTCATCAGCGCGGCAGCGGGTCAGCGGCGCCATGATGATGCGGTTCGACAGTTCCAGGTCGCCCAGTGTGATCGGATCGAAAATAGTCGTCATGGGAAAACACCCTTCTCTTTGAAGTTGATCAGTTGGTCGCAGGGGCCAGGTCGGCATCGCCGCCCTGACGGAAAGTAATCAGGGTCACCAGCAGCGCCAGGATCGCCAGGGCCGCTGCCGCCAGAGGCACGCTGGTCAGGCCGAAGCCGTGGGCGATCACGCTGCCGCCGACCCAGGCGCCGAGGGCGTTGCCGATGTTGAAGGCGCCGATGTTCAGGGTGGACACCAGGTTCGGTGCGGCCTTGCCGAAGGTCACCACGTTGATCTGCAGCGCAGGGACTGCGGCAAACGACGCGGTGGCCCACAGGAACAGCGTGATTTCAGTCGGGATCACCGCGACGCTGGTCCAGGTCAGTGCGGTGGATACCACCGCCATGCTGATAAACACGCCGATCAAGGTTGCGGCCAGGCGTTTGTCGGCCAGTTTGCCGCCGATGATGTTGCCCACGGTGAGGCCCAGGCCGATCAACAGCAGGGTCCAGGTCACGCCTTTGGGTGTCACGCCGGTGACATCGCCGAGCAGCGGCGCAACATAGGTGAAGAGGGTGAACATCGATGCTGCGAACAGCGCAGTCATGCTCAGCGACAACCAGATGCCGGCACCTTTGAGGGCGGCCAGTTCGGCGCGCATGTCGAGTTTTTCTTCGTCACGCTTGGCTGGCAGGAAGCGGATCAGGCCGATCAACGCCACCACACCAATCACCGTCACCGCCCAGAAGGTCGAGCGCCAGCCGGCTTCCTGGCCCAGCGCGGTGCCCAGCGGCACGCCGAGTACGTTGGCGAGGGTCAAACCAGTGAACATCAATGCCACGGCCGAAGCGCGTTTGTTGGCTGGCACCAGGTTGGCCGCCACCACCGAGCCGATCCCGAAGAACGCGCCATGGCATAGCGCGGTAACCACGCGGGCAAACATCAGCACGTTGTAGTCGCTGGCCAGGGCGCAGAGCAGGTTGCCGACAATAAAGATGCCCATCAACGCTACCAGTGCGACCTTGCGCGGCAGCTTGGCGGTGGCCAGTGCCATGAAGGGCGCGCCAATGGCCACGCCCAAGGCATAACCGGTGACCAGCCAGCCGGCGCCGGGGATCGACACGCCGAGGTCTGCCGCCACATCGGGCAACAGGCCCATGATGACGAACTCGGTGGTGCCGATGGCGAAGGCGCTCAGGGCCAGTATGAGTAGCGAGAGGGGCATTTGGGTTTCCTTGTTACAGCGCTGCGTTGTCGTCAGCGCTGAGTTCTGTGGTGAGCGCCGCAAGGAAGGCCTGGATGGTTTCCTCGTTGCGTTTGAAGAAGTGCCACTGCCCGGCCTTCTGGCTGCTGATCAAACCCGCCCGTTGCAAGGTGGCCAGGTGGGCCGACACGGTCGACTGGGACAAGCCGCAGCGTTGGTCGATCTGACCGGCACAGATGCCGTATTCGTGGTTGTGCAGTTGCTCGGGGAATTGCACTTTCGGGTCTTTGAGCCAGGTGAGGATGTCTCGTCGTACTGGGTGCGCCAGGGCTTTTATTATTTCGTCGAGGTCGATGGACATGGCAGGTGCTCAGTGTCGTAAAGCGTTATATCGCGATGAGGCGAACCTTAAATCGTTATATCCCGATATACCAATATGATTTTGGTCTTAACTCAGCCCAAATCGGTATATCGGGTTATAACGATACGTTGGCGGCAGTGCTAGACTGCGCGCCATGAATTATCTCGCACATCTGCACCTAGGCGGCCAACTTCCTGCACAACTGCTGGGCAGCCTCTATGGCGATTTCGTCAAAGGTCGCCTGCAGGGCCAGTTCAGCCCGCCCATCGAAACGGCGATCCAGCTGCATCGCTCCATCGACCGCTTCACCGACAGTCACCCGCGGGTGGGAGAGGCGTTGTCGCGTTTCAGCCTCACCCGCAGGCGTTATGCGGGAATCGTCCTCGACGTGTTTTTCGATCACTGCCTGGCGCGGGACTGGGCTCTGTATGCCGACCAACCCTTGGAGCACTTCACTTCGCAGGTGTACCGCGTGCTGGCGGCCGAACCGCAGTTACCGGGACGCTTGGCGCAGATTGCGCCGTATATGGCCGCGGATGATTGGTTGGGGTCGTACCGCGAGTTTGCGGTGATGGAGCAGGTGCTGCGGGGGATTTCGCGACGGCTGACACAACCCCAGGAATTAGGGTTTGCGATGCAGGAATTGCGTGAGTTGTATGAGCCGTTGAGTGAAGACTTCCGGATCTTCTACCCCGAACTGCAAGCCTTCGCGCATAACCACCTGACAACACAAAGCTAAATGTGGGAGGGGGCTTGCTCCCGATTACGGTGTACCAGCCACCACTGATGCTGGCTGATCCACTGCTATCGGGAGCAAGCCCCCTCCCACATTTGGAACAGTGTCTGGCTCATATCACGCGGCAAAGGCTGGTCGCGTCGCTACTTGTTCAGTCTCCGGCACCGGCCCAAACAACGCCCTCTGCACCGCCTGCTGCGCCTGATGCGCCAGCGCCGCGCGTTCCTGCCCGGCGCAGGCAATCGGCTTGAGCACATGGATCTCCACATCGCCCTGATCATTGCCGAACAAGCGCATCAGGTGCGACAGCAAATCATCATCGCCAATAAACGGTGCCAATGGGTCCACTTGCCCATCGCGCAGATAACGAATCGCCACCGGTTGAAGCGCCACGTCCGCATCAATCGCACTGGCCAGCAAGCGTCCGTGGAAGGTACGCAGGCTGCGCCCGTCGGTGGTGGTGCCTTCGGGGAACATCAGCAATGGATGCTGTTGTTCCAGGTGACGGGTCATCTGCTTGCGGATCAACTGGCTGTCGCCCGAACCACGACGGATAAACAGGCTACCGGCCTTGGCTGCCAACCATCCCGCCACCGGCCAAGTGCGCACTTCCGCCTTGGACAGGAACGACATCGGCGCCACCGCGCCCAGCAACGGAATATCGGTCCAGGACACGTGATTGCTCACCCACAGCATCGGCTGCGTCGGCAACTCACCGTGCACGGTCACGCGAAAGGGCAGGGCGTTGGTCAGCCGCGCCATAAAGAATCGCGACCAACGCTGGCGCCGCACCATGGAGTTGGCGATGCCCAAGCGCTCGAACACACCAAACACACTGGCCATGCTTAAACCCAGCGCCACGACCACCAGCACGCGGGCAATGCGCCCGTACACGCGCAGGCGGCTCATCACATGGCCGCCTTGAAGTGGCGCGCATAACGCGGGCACAACTCATCGCGCTTGAGCAGGATGAACACGTCGGCCACCTGGAAATCTTCATCCCAGCACGGCTCGCCGCAGATCTTTGCGCCCAGGCGCATGTAGGCCTTGAGCAGCGGAGGCATCTCCGCGATTACGTTGGTCGGCAGGTCCAGCGCCGGCAGCGGTTTTTTCGGTTCGGCGCGCAGGTGTTCGTTGCACAGGTAGCGTTCGCGCAGGCGCTGCATGATTGCGTGGGCCTGGATGCCGCCGTCGTGCATCGGGATGCTCGCGCAGCCCATCAAATAGCTATAGCCGCCTTGGTTGAGGACTTCAGCCAACTCGCCCCACAGCACAGCGATGGTGCCTCCGTTACGGTAGGCCGGGTCGACGCAGGTGCGGCCGATTTCCAGGATTGGGCCTTGCAGGTGCAGCAAGCCGTGCAGGCTGAATTCTTCTTCGCTGTAGAACCGGCCCAAGGTGCTGGCAGCCTGGTGGTCGAGCAAACGGGTGGTGGCGACGAGTCGTCCGCTGTTCAAATCCCGCACGCCGATGTGGCTGCAGTGAACATCATAGTCATCCATGTCCAGACCCAGTTCCGCGCCTTTCAGCTTGGCGTTGAACTCGCCGCTGAATACGTTGAACCGCAGGGCCTGGGCTTCCTGCAACGCTTGTGCGCCAACCAGGCGTTCGGCTTGCAGACGGCGTTCATTGCCGGTGTCGCTGATGCGGGCGATCTGAGTCATGGCGAATCTCCGAGTGCCAGCCACGTTCCGGCCGGTCGACTTGTTTGTCCAAACTCAGGCTATGTAGGCTCGGTGTCATCTCCATGAAGTTATGGTGACGCTTGGATGACAGCCCCTTTGTCGCAAATCTGTCATCACCCTCGGCTAGGCTCGCGGGCTTGAATGCCCCCTTGAGTCTGTGTCCATGGTCAGAGGCCTGCTGTGCGTTGCCCTGCTGTTTGCCACCGTTACCGCCCGCGCCGACACCTGGCCCGACAAGGACTGGGCCAAGGGCACGCCGCTCGCCGAGCCCGCCATCCAAGCACTGGATGCCTACGCGTTCCCGCCGCGTGACGATGCCACTCGCCAAGGCGTTCGCACCGATGCGCTGCTGGTAATCCGCGACGGCCAGATCATCTATGAACGCTACGCCGCGCCCACCACCGCCGACACGCCGCACCTGACCTGGTCCATCAGCAAGAGCCTGATGGCCACTGTTCTGGGCGTCGCCTATGGCGATAATCGCTTCAAACTGACTGACCCGGTGGCGCGCTTCTACCCGCCGATGAAGCAACATCCCACGGTGACCATGGCCGACCTGCTGCACTGGGCCTCGGGCCTGGACTGGCAGGAAGACTACGAATACGCCCCGCTGAAATCCTCGGTGGTGGCGATGCTCTATACCCGTGGCCGTGCCGATATGGCTGAGTTCGCCGCCAATACCGAATCCTTCAGTGCACCGGGCCAGGTCTTCCGCTATTCCAGCGGCGACAGCAATATTTTGTCCGCCGCGCTCAAAGGCATGCTGGGTCACAAGGCTTATATGAGTTACCCGTGGGATGCGCTGTTCAAGCCGCTGGGCATTCGCAACGCCACGTGGGAAACCGATGCCGATGAAACCTTCGTCGCCTCGTCCTATGCCTACCTGACCGCGCGCGATTTGGCCCGCGTCGGTTTGCTGATGGCGCGGGACGGTCGCTGGGGCGAGCAACAATTGCTGCCTGAAGACTGGGTGGCTTTCAACCGCCAGCCCTTCGACAAATACAAGGCCGGTCAGGACGAAGCCGTCCCTGGCGGTCATTGGTGGCTGAACCAGGGCACCCCGCGACCCTGGCCCGACGCCCCCGCCGACACCTTCGCCGCCCTCGGCCATTGGGGCCAGGCGCTGTACGTGATGCCTACCGAACACCTGGTGATCGTGCGTTACGGCGACGATCGCGACGGCAGCTACCGCCACAACGAACTGCTCAAACGCGTGCTCGCGGCGGTGCAACCATGATCCGTCGTCGGCCGTTTACCAGTGTCTTTTTACTGTTGGTCCTGGGCCTGCTGGGTTGGATCTGGCACGAGCGCGTTAACCTGCAAGCCTTCCCCGACATCATTGCGGCGTATACCGCCAAGGAGTATTGCTCGTGCCGGTATGTGGCGAACAATCCAGCCGATTATTGCCGGGGATATGTGAAGCAGTACGTGCCCACCAGTGCGTTCAGTGATAACCAGGAGCGCAGTGAAGTGACGGCGAGCGGGTTGGGGCGTACGCACCGTGCACGCTGGTTCGGCGACCGCCAGGGCTGTCGCCTGAGTCCTTGACCCGCCCCGCCTCCACATTGGATTTGCGCCGCTTGTGACATTGCGCTTAAGGTTCGTGCAGGTTTTTTCCCCACGAGTCCTTAATGTTCAACGCGTCTGTTATCAAACCCCTGGCCTTTGCCCTGCTGGTCGCTGCCGCCGTACCCGCCCACGCCGATTGGTACCTGGACAACGAGTCCTCGCGCCTGTCGTTCGTCACCACCAAAAACACCGAGATCGCTGAAGTCCATCGCTTCCTGGTGCTGCACGGTAAGGTCGACAGCAAGGGCGCGGCGCAATTGGAAGTGGAGCTGGAGTCAGTCAACAGCAGCATCCCGCTGCGTGACGAGCGCATGCGCAATCAGCTTTTCGAGATCAAGACTTTTCCTGATGCGCTGATCAGTGCACAGATCAACCTGCAACCGATCAATGACCTGGCCCCCGGCGCGCAACTGGAATTGCGCCTGCCGCTGAACGTCACCTTGCACGGCAAAACCCAGACCTACAGCGCAGAACTCCTGGCCACGCGCCTGGATGACCGGCGTTTCCAGGTGGTGACCCTGGAACCTGTGGTGTTGCACGCCGAGGACTTCGACCTGGCACCGGGTGTGGCGGCATTGCGTGAAGCGGCGGGGCTCAAGTCGATCAGCTTGTCGGTGCCGGTGGGTGCGGTGCTGATTTTTACGGCGCGCTGACGTGAGCGGCGCGGTGTTCCCGTGGCGCAGCGCCAACCGTTTCGAGTTGTTGATCGACGGACCGAATTTCTTTCCACAAATGCTCGTGGGCATTGCCCGCGCTGAGCGCCAGGTGGATCTTGAGTTGTACTTGGTGGAGGCGGGCGCGTGCGCCGAAGCGCTGGTGCAGGCTTTGGTGCTCGCCGCCGAACGTGGCGTGCTGGTGCGTTGCCTGTTCGATGACTACGGCAGTCTCGCGTTCACCCTGGGACTGCGTAAGCGTTTGACCGATGCCGGTGTGGTGCTGCGTTTCTACAATCGCCTGAGCTGGCGCCGTTGGATGCGCAACCTGTACCGCGACCACCGCAAGCTGCTGCTTATCGACCAGAATATCGCCGTGGTCGGCGGCACAGGCGTCACCGATGAATTCTGGACGCCGGGCGAAGACACCGCCGAATGGCACGAAGTGATGGTGCAGATCAGCGGCCCGCTGGTGCTGGATTGGCAGGCGCTGTTCGATCGCCAATGGCACGCCAACGTGGCGCGCCGTGAGTGGAAACCGGCCACCCATTTCGGTTTGCCGCGCCTGCCCAAAGTACCAGCGACCGGCCCGGGACTGGGCCGTGTCGCGTATGCGGACGCCCGTCAGCACCGCGACATCCTGCAATCGCTGATCCGCGCGCTCAACAGCAGCAAGACACGAATCTGGCTGGCCACGCCGTATTTCTTGCCCACATGGGGCGTGCGCCGTGCCTTGCGCCGGGCGGCAGGGCGTGGGGTGGATGTGCGTTTGCTGCTCACCGGCCCGCGTACCGATCACCCGTCGGTGCGTTACGCCGGGCATCGCTATTACCCACGCTTATTACGCTCGGGCGTGCAGATCTTTGAATACCAGCCGTGCTTTTTGCACCTGAAAATGGTGCTGGTGGACGATTGGGTCAGCATCGGCTCGTGCAACTTCGACCACTGGAATCTGCGCTTCAATCTGGAAGCCAACCTTGAAGCGTTGGACCCGGAACTGACGCTGGCGGTGGAAGGCAGTTTCGAACGGGATTTTGCCCAGAGTCAGGCGGTGAGCCTGGAGGCGTGGAAGGCGCGACCGTTGTGGCGACGGGTGAAGCAGCGGGTGTGGGGGTGGATTGATCGGTTGGTGGTGAACGTGCTGGACCGACGCGGCTAGCAAGAACACTGAGATCAAATGTGGGAGGGGGCTTGCCCCGATAGCGATGACTCAGCTCCAGATCTGCTGGCTGGTACACCGCAATCGGGGGCAAGCCCCCTCCCATATTGTTTGAGCGCGTCAGGCGTTAGAGCAGTTCGAACGTCTGCTGCTGCACATCCCGGGAGTCCAGGCCGATCTGTACATTGAACTCGCCGGGTTCCGCCGCGTACTTGAGCTGGGTGTTGTAGAACTTCAAGTCTTCCTCGGTGATGGTGAAGTGCAAGGTGCGCTCTTCACCAGCCTTGAGCATGATTTTCTGGAAGTTCTTCAGTTCTTTGATTGGACGGATCATCGAACCCGCGACGTCCTGGATATACATCTGCACCACGGTTTCGCCGTCGACCTTGCCGGTGTTCCGCACCGTGACGCTGGCGTCGAGCTTGCCAGTCTTGTTCAGAGTGGTGGACGACAGCGCCATATCCGACAGGCTGAACGTGGTGTAGCTCAGGCCATAACCAAACGGGAACAGCGGCCCGGTGGTGTCATCGAAGTACTGCGAGGTGTAGTTGCCCGGTTTGCCTGGGGTAAACGGCCGGCCGATGGTCAGGTGGTTGTAGTAGGTCGGAATCTGGCCCACGGAGCGTGGGAACGTAATCGGCAGCTTGCCCGACGGGTTGTAGTCACCGAACAGCACGTCGGCGATGGCGTTGCCGCCTTCGGTGCCGGCGAACCAGGTTTCCAGGATCGCGTCGGCCTGTTGGTTCTCTTCCAGGATCGACAGCGGGCGGCCGTTCATCAGCACCAGCACCAGCGGCTTGCCGGTGGCCTTAAGCGCCTTGATCAGGTCGCGCTGGCTTTGCGGGATGTTCAGGTCGGTGCGGCTCGACGATTCGTGGGACATGCCACGGGACTCACCCACGGCCGCGACGATCACGTCGGCATCCTTGGCCGCTTTGACGGCCTCATCGATCAGCACCTGCGGTGCGCGCTTGTCATCCACTACTTCCGGGGCATCGAAGTTGAGGAAGTTGAGGTAGTCCACCACGGCCTTGTCGTTGGTGATGTTGGCGCCACGGGCGTAGATGATCTTGCCTTTCTCGCCGATGACCGCATTCAAACCGTCGAGCAGGGTCACCGATTGTTCCGGCTTACCGGCAGCGGCCCAGCTGCCCATCATGTCGATCGGCGCCTTGGCCAGTGGGCCCACGAGCGCGATGGTCGCGGATTTTTTCAGTGGCAGGGTGTTGTTCTGGTTTTTCAGCAATACCAGGCTGCGGCGCGCGATATCGCGGGCGTCGGCGCGGTGCAGGCGGCTGTCGGCATAGGTGTCTGCCGGGTCATCCTCAGCCTTGCCGATGCGCAGGTACGGGTCCTTAAACAGGCCCATGTCGTACTTGGCGCCGAGCACTTCGCGCACGGCGTTGTCGATGTCGCTCTGTTCGATCTCACCGGACTTGAGCAGCCCAGGCAATTCCTTGCCGTACAGCGAGTCGTTCATGCTCATGTCGATGCCGGCCTTGATCGCGAGCTTCGCGGCTTCACGCCCGTCCTTGGCCACGCCGTGCTTGATCAGTTCGAAGATCGCGCCATGGTCGCTGACGGCCAAGCCTTTGAAGCCCCAGTCCTTGCGCAGCAGGTCGTTCATCAGCCAGGTGTTGGCGGTGGCGGGCACGCCGTTGATCGAGTTGAGCGCCACCATCACGCCGCCGGAGCCGGCCTTGATCGCCGCGTGGTACGGCGGGAGGTAGTCCTGGTACATCTTGACCGGGCTCATATCGACCACGTTGTAGTCGCGGCCGCCTTCCACTGCGCCGTACAGGGCGAAGTGCTTGACGCTGGCCATGATGCTGTCGGCATTTGCGGGGCTGGCGCCCTGGAAGGCCCGGACCATGACTTCGGCGATTCGCGACACCAGGTAGGTATCTTCGCCGAAACCTTCGGAGGTACGGCCCCAGCGTGGGTCGCGGGAGATGTCGACCATCGGCGCGAAGGTGATGTCGAGGCTGTCAGCGGCGGCTTCCTGTGCAGCGATGCGCCCGGAGCGGCCGATGGCGTCCATGTCCCAGCTGGAGGCCAGGGCCAGGCTGATCGGGAAGATGGTGCGGTGACCGTGGATCACGTCATAGGCGAAGAACATCGGGATCTTCAAGCGGCTGCGCATGGCCGCGTCCTGCATCGGACGGTTTTCCGGGCGGGTGATGGAGTTGAACGTGCCACCGATGCGGCCGGCGGCGATTTCCTTGCGGATCAGCTCGCGGGGCATTTCGGGGCCGATGCTGATCAGGCGCAATTGGCCGATCTTCTCATTGAGGGTCATCTG
This sequence comes from Pseudomonas sp. RIT357, assembly GCF_000632245.1. NCBI lineage: Bacteria > Pseudomonadati > Pseudomonadota > Gammaproteobacteria > Pseudomonadales > Pseudomonadaceae > Pseudomonas > Pseudomonas sp. RIT357. Next base: position 1,620 of record NZ_JFYX01000027.1, on the reverse strand, counting down.
CTTGAGCAGGTCGCTGACGAAGGCGTCCTTGTCTTTAAGCGCAGCAGGCTTTGTTTCTGCCCAGACGGGGTGGGTGGCCAGCGTGGCAACAAGGCCGAGCAAACACAGCTTCTTCATGAATATCCTTTTTCGGCTCACTGCACAGCAAACATGCGCTGTTCTGCCAAAATGTGGGGAACATATGTTGTTGTTCGAGTGTTATTGCAGAAAATGCACCACACTTCTGAACTCTTATTTGCGCTGGGCATCTTTTTAGCTGAATGATTCGATGCAATCCAGTAGTGGGAGCGGATTATGCCCCAAGCGCGCGGTTTATAGGGTCAGTCGTCAAATTCCATCAAGATTGCTCAGGAGAGACACCATGCAAGCAGCACAAGGTTACCGCTGGGGCTTCAAAGCCGCAGCTTTGCTATTGATCAGCACGGTGCTGAGCGGTTGCGGCATCAACACTATCCCCACCCTGGACGAACAGGCCAAAGCCGCCTGGGGCCAGGTGCAGAACCAATACCAACGTCGCGCCGACCTGATCCCTAACCTGGTGGAAGTGGTCAAAGGCTACGCTGCCCATGAACAAGACACCCTCACCGCCGTAATCGAAGCGCGGGCCAAGGCCACCTCGATCCAGGTCGACGCCAGCACCCTCGACAATCCCGAGAAACTCAAACAGTTCCAGCAAGCCCAGGACGGTTTGAGCGGCGCGCTTAGCCGCTTGATGGTGGTGTCCGAGCGCTACCCGGACCTTAAGGCCAACCAGAACTTCCTGGCCCTGCAATCCCAGCTTGAAGGCACCGAAAACCGTATCGCCGTGGCCCGTCGTGATTTCATCCAGGCCGTGCAGGCTTACAACACCGAGATCCGCACCTTCCCAGGTCGTCTGTGGCACAGCGTGATGTACAGCGACTTGCCGATCCGCCAAACGTTTGAAGCCACCAGTGCCGATGCCGATAAAGCACCGCAAGTGAAGTTCAAGTAAGCCGATGCGCTTATTACGGATAGGGCTGGCGCTGTGGCTGCTGGCCTGCGTGGGCGTGGCCCAGGCAGCGCTGACCTTCCCGGAGTTGACCGGACGGGTGGTCGACAACGCCCAGATGATCGACCCGGCGGTGCGCGCGCAGTTGTCCCAGCAGTTGCAGGCGCTGGAGCAAACCGCCGGCGACCAGATCGTGGTGGTCACCGTGCCCGACCTCCAAGGCGTGCCTATTGAAGACTTCGGTTATCAACTGGGGCGCCACTGGGGCATTGGCCAGAAGGGCAAGGACAACGGCGCGCTGTTGATCGTCGCCCGCGATGAGCGCAAATTGCGCATCGAAGTCGGTTACGGCCTGGAAGGCGTGCTGACCGATGCGCAGTCCTGGGTGATCATCAACCAGGTGATCACCCCCAAATTCAAAACCGGCAATTTCAGCCAGGGCATCAGCGACGGGGTGGCCGCGATGATCCAGGTGGTGGGCGGTGAGCCATTGGCGGTACCGGCCCATGTGGCCGATGCCAATTTTGCCAAGGATAATCCCGGGTTTTCCATCGGCCTGGTTATCCTGCTGATTGGCGTGTTGTGGCTGTGCAACCGTATGGGCCTGCCGGTGGGCGCGATCCTGCTGGCGATTCTCAGCAGCAGTGGAC
>NZ_JFYX01000026.1:0-29420 GCF_000632245.1 Pseudomonas sp. RIT357 | reverse complement strand
TGTCCCCTTCGTCTAGTGGCCTAGGACACCGCCCTTTCACGGCGGTAACAGGGGTTCGAGTCCCCTAGGGGACGCCACGATTACCCGCTCTGCGGGATTTTTAAGGGTCATTCAATTATTGAATGGCCCTTTTGTTTGTCTGGCGTTTGACCACTTCTCTCATCATCTCCTTTCTTCCTGTTCTGACCAGTGGTCATGACTGTCGCTTGCTAAATATTATTATGGTAATAATATTCAGCCCATGAGAGTCGGAGGCTTTGATGAACGATAAAAAAGCGCAAACCCGCGAACGCATTCTGCAGGCCGCCAGCGCCGCGTTGATCCAGCGCGGCCCGGCCGAGCCGAGTGTCGGTGAAGTCATGGGCGCGGCGGGGCTGACCGTCGGCGGCTTCTACGCGCACTTTGAAAGCAAGGATGCGTTGATGCTGGAGGCCTTTACGCAACTGCTGGCACGGCGTCGCGCCTCCATTGACGATATGGACGCGCAGTTGACCGGAGAAGAGCGCAGGGGGTTGGTTGCGGCGTTTTACCTCTCGCGCAAGCATCGCGACTCCACCGCTCAGGCCTGCCCGATTCCAGCGACTGTAGGGGAGATGGCTCGCCTGCCGGACGCCTTTCGCGACGCGCTGAGCGAACATGTCGAGTTGATGGCTGCTCAGCTTGCCGCAAGCCCTGAAGACACCGACAAGGCCTTAGCCGATATGGCATTAATGATCGGTGGCCTGGCCTTGGCCCGCGCCTTGGGGCCGGGTGAGCTGTCGGACCGAGTGTTGCGCGCTGCCAAGTCGGCTGTGCGATAGGAAGAGGGCTCGCAAAATGGGCGCGTTAACCTGGATTCGTCGCTTCAACGGCACGCTGGGGTACCTGGCGCCGCACACGGTGGCCAACAAGATGCGTCGAGCCTTCATGACGCCCCGCGACCTGCCGCCCCGTGACTGGGAGTTACCGCTGCTGGCGCAATCGGAGCGCATCACCTTGCGCTTTGGCTTGTCGGCCCTGCGCTGGGGGCAGGGTCCGGCAGTTTTGTTGATGCACGGCTGGGAAGGCCGGCCAACCCAGTTTGCCAGTCTGATCACCGCCTTAGTCGACAACGGTTACTCCGTGATTGCTCTGGACGGGCCTGCCCATGGCCGCTCACCGGGGCGTGAGGCTCATGTGCTGCTGTTTGCTCGCGCCATGCTGGAGGCGGCGGCCGAGTTGCCGCCCCTGCATGCAGTGGTCGGCCATTCCATGGGGGGCGCCAGTGCAATGTTGGCGGTGCAGTTGGGGTTGCGTACCCAGGCGTTGGTCAGTATCGCTGCACCGTCGCGTTTCCTGGATGTACTGCGTGGTTTTACCCAAATGGTCGGTTTGCCAGCGAAGGCGCGTTCGGTGTTTATTCAGGAGGTGGAGCAAACATTCGGAATGCCACTCAAGCATTTGGATGTGGCCCACTATCAAATGAATATTCCCGGGCTGATCGTGCACGCTGAAGACGATACCTTTGTCCCCGTCAACGCCTCCCAAGCCATTCACGAAGCCTGGTTCGACAGCCGCCTGCTGCGCCTGGAACAAGGCGGCCACCAGAAAGTACTGGCCGATCCGCGGGTGATCGATGGCGTGCTGGCGCTGTTGGCGGGTTGCCGTCTACAGGCGCGGCAAAGCGCCTGATACACTGCCTCCCGCCGCCATTAATCGACTGGGAGCAAGGCATGGGCTGGGATTTGGCAACGCCGTTTATCATTGACCTGCAGGTCGCCCCTGAGGATATCGATGGCCTTGGGCACGCAAATAATGCGGTGTACGTATCCTGGCTGGAGCGCTGTGCCTGGCGTCATTCCCAGCGTTTGGGGCTGGACCTGACCGAGTATCGCCGTCTGGACCGCGCCATGGCGGTGGTGCGCCATGAGATCGATTACCTGGCTGCCGGCTACGAAGGCGACGAGCTGCAACTGGCCACCTGGATCGTCGATTGGGACCAGCGTCTGAAGATGACCCGCCGTTTTCAACTGGTCCGCCCGCGTGACGGTGCAACCCTTCTGCGCGCGCAAACCACCTTCGTCTGCATCGAATTGTCCACGGGCAAGCCCAAGCGCATGCCGAGCGAGTTTCTCGATGGCTATGGCCCCGCCCTGACAGGGGGTTAACGGTTGCGATAGGAAACCCAGTAAACTGCGCCACGATTTTTGTTGAGTGTTTTCCATGCAAATTGCTTTGGCGCCCATGGAAGGGTTGGTCGACAACATCCTGCGGGACGTGTTGACCCGTGTGGGCGGTATTGACTGGTGCGTGACCGAGTTTATCCGCGTCAACGACCGCCTGCTGACCCCGGCGTACTTCCACAAACTTGCTCCAGAGCTGCTGCACGGTGCCCACACCGCTGCGGGCGTGCCCTTGCGCGTGCAATTGCTCGGTTCCGATCCTGTGTGCCTTGCGGAGAATGCCGCACTGGCCTGTGAGCTGGGTTCGCAAGTGATCGATCTGAACTTTGGCTGCCCGGCCAAGACCGTCAACAAGTCCCGAGGCGGTGCCGTGCTGCTCAAGGAACCGGAGTTGCTCAACCAGATCGTTGAACACGTGCGGCGTGCGGTGCCTGCCCATATCCCGGTGACTGCCAAGATGCGCCTGGGCTTCGATAGCCCGGATGGCGCGCTGGTGTGCGCCACGGCCCTGGCCGAAGGCGGTGCGGCGCATATCGTGGTGCATGCGCGTACCAAGGCCGATGGTTACAAGCCGCCGGCTCATTGGGAGTGGATCCCGCGAGTCCAGGACGTGGTCAAGGTGCCGGTGTTCGCTAATGGCGATATCTGGAGCGTCGAAGACTGGCGCCGCTGTCGGGAGATCAGCGGCGTAGAGGACATCATGCTTGGCCGTGGCCTGGTGGCGCGCCCTGACCTGGCGCGGCAGATTGCAGCAGCGCGCGCAGGCGAGGAAGTGGTCGAAATGACGTGGGCAGAGATGCAGCCCATGCTCCGCGAGTTCTGGACCCAGTCGGTAGCGCAACTGACTGAAAAACAGGCGCCTGGCCGATTGAAACAATGGTTGGCGATGTTAACGCGTAATTACCCGCAGGCGGTGGAACTGTTTACCGCCCTTCGTCGCGAGACGGATGTGCGGCAGGTAAGTTGTCTATTGGGTATGAGTCATCCTGACGTGCTTTAAATGTTGATGTAAGTCATTCGGGCTTTATGACAAATTCAACGTGAGCGGTTGGCATTGATCAAGGAACTTTTTTGGGGGGATGGCCACGTAAGGGTTGGGCGTCAGGTAGTTAGTGCGTAAAAAATACTGGTCTTCTGTATTGCTGCTATCTGCCGTCTTAACTCGGATAAATATAGGACTAAAATTCTTATGCGTGATCCAGTTGTGAGCCGTACCTATGGCGTTAATTCCGTTTACTCCCCTAACTGCGGTTCCAGTGCGACGTTGCCCATCCGTGCCTCAGGCCCTGGTTGCGGCATCCGGTTTGGGTGTTATAACCCGCCCCCGCCAACATACTGTGTACCCTGCAAGCCAGCCCCGCCAAAGCTTTGCAGGCCTTGTAAGCCAGCCCCGAAGAAGCAGAGTTTTTTTTCCAAGATTGGCAGCTTTTTCGGAAAAGTCTTTGACAAAGTCGGCAGTGTTTTCAGTGGGATTGGTAAGGTGTTGGGGGGAGTGGTAAAAGCACTTAGTCCGCTGATAAGTCTGGCGGCGCCGTTATTAGGTCCGGTCGGGTTGGCGATTTCCGGTGCGGTTAGTGTCGGTGGTTCACTTGCTGCTTCGATGTTTGAAAAGGTGGGTGGGGCCATGAGCGGATTGAAGTCGTTTTTTAAGGCGTAATGTTTTAGCAATTGATTAATGTATTGGCGTTGGCCTGAAAAATAATCGACTGTCGCTGTTCGTCATGAAAGTAGCAGTCGACTATTTAATAGTTATATCAGCAATTGCCTGAACTCTTTCAGCGGTAGCGGCCTGCTGTAAATGAACCCTTGATACAGATGACACCCCAACGCTTGCAGGAATGCCAGTTGCTCGGGGGTCTCCACACCCTCGGCAATCACCTCCAGATTCAAACTGCGAGCCATCGCCACGATCGCCCTGATGATTTCCGCGTCGTTTGGATCATGGGTCGCGTCTCGCACAAACGACTGATCGATCTTCAGCGCGTCCACCGGCAGGCGCTTGAGGTATGTCAGTGAAGAGTAACCGGTGCCAAAGTCATCCATCGCAAAGCTCACGCCGAGCTTCTTCAGGCGGCGCATCTTGTTGACGGTGTCATCCAGGTTCTGGATCACGATACCTTCGGTGATTTCAAGTTTCAGAAGGCTGCAGGGCAAGGAATGCTGCTTAAGGCTGTGCTCCACCCGTTCCACGAAATCGTTCTGGCGAAACTGCCGGGGGCTGATATTCACGCATAGACTGAAATTCAGCGGGTCCACCAAGCCCTCTTTGATCAGTTGCCCAAAGGCGGCGCAGGCCTCATCAAGGATCCAGGTGCCCACTTCAAGGATCAGGCCGCTGTCTTCCAGCACCTTGATAAATTCCGACGGTGACTGCGCACCCAATTGTGGATGCTGCCAACGCACCAGTGCCTCCGCACCGACGATCTTGTTACCGCGCGCATCCACCTGGGGTTGGTAATGAACGCTGAATTCGCCGCGCGCCAGGGCCAGGCGCAGGTCGGTTTCCATGCGCAGGCGTTCGCTGGCGGCTTTTTGCATGCTGTTGTGAAACATCTGCGTGGTGTTGCGCCCTGAGTCCTTGGCGCGGTAAAGGGCAATGTCGGCGCGCTTGAGCAGGTCGGCCGGTGTGGAGCCGTGATCGGGAATCAACGCCACGCCAATGCTCGGCGTGACCTGCAATCTGTGCCCGTCCAGGAACATCGGCTCCGAAAGCAATTCACGCAGGGTGTCGGCCAGTTCCTGCACCTGGTTGCTGACCTCCTGGCGCGAGCCATCCAGGCCGCTGAGCAGCACCACGAATTCATCGCCACCCAGGCGCGCCACGGTGTCTTCCATGCGCACGCTGGCTTCCAGCCGCGCGGTGACGATTTTCAGCACGGTGTCGCCGACCGGATGGCCCAAGGAGTCATTGATGTGCTTGAAGTGGTCAAGATCGAGGAACAGCAGCGCGCCGCGTAGGTTATGGCGTTTGAGCAGGGCGATCTGCTGGCTCAGGCGGTCCATCAACAGCGCACGGTTGGGCAGGTTGGTCAGCGGGTCGTGGTAGGCCAGATGGCGGATCTGCGCCTGGGCGTTTTTCAGCAGGCTCACGTCCCGCGCGGTCAGCAGCAGGCACGGGGTTTCATTCAGGGTGATGGGCTCGACCGAGACTTCTACTGCCAGCACTTCACCGCGTTTGTTGTGCCAGAGCATTTCCAGATGGTGAATGCGGCCCTTGATCTGCAACTCGGCCAATAGCGCCGAGCGTTGGTTCTCATCGGCCCAGATGCCGATCTGGTAAAAAGTCAGGCCAATAGCTTCTTCAGCTCGCAAGCCGGTCAGGCGGCAGAAGCCATCGTTGACCTCCACATAGCGGCCGGTGTCGCGCTCGGTGATGGAAATCGCGTCAGGGCTGGAATGGAAGGCCTTGGCGAATTTCTCCTCGCTGGCCTTCAGCGCGGCCTCGGAGCGCTGTTGTTGGGTGATATCGCGCAACGTCGTAACGATGCACGCTTGATCTCCGACCTTGATCAGGCGGCTGGAAATCATGCAGGTCAGGCTGTGGCCATTCTTGTGATGCACCACCACGGCCACGTTACTCAACGACTGCTCGCGAATGACCCGCTCGATACGCTCCAGGCGCTGGCTGGAATCATCCCATAGGCCGATCTGGTCAGCGCTCTTGTCGATTACCTCGGCAGCGCTCCAGCCAAAGGTTTGGGTAAAGGCCGGATTGATCTCGATAAAGGCGCCACTCTCCAGGCCTGTGACGCAGATCGGGTCGGGGCTGGCCTGGAACAGGCTGGCGAATTTTTCTTCGGAGGCGCTCAGGCGTTGTTCGCGCTCCACTTGGTCTGTGATATCGAGCAGCGTACCGGCCATGCGCAGGGGTAAACCTCGCTCGTCGCGGTACAGGCGAGCACGGCTTTCCAGGTAGCGCGAGCTGCCATCTTCCATGGCCACGCGGTAGGTCAGTTGGTAGTTTCCGGCAGGGCCTTCGCGCAGGGTGCGGTAGGCGTTGCGCATGTTGTCCCGTTCCTCGTTGGGCATGCCTTCGAAAAAGGCGTCGAAGGATTCGTGGAACGGTTCGGACGGCAGACCGTGCAATTGGGCTGCGCGCGCCGAGCCATAGAGCATGCCGCTGGGAATGTGCCAGTCCCAAGTGCCCAGTTGTGCCGAGTCCAGCGCCAGGTCGAGGCGCTCCTGACTGTCCTTGAGCGCCTGCTCTGCATTTTTGCGTTCGGTGGTGTCGAGGAAGGTGCTGATCAGATAGGCCTCACCCTCCAACTCGACTTTTTGCGCGCTGAGCGTGCCATTGTGGACTTGGCCGTTGCTGGCGCAAAACTGCACCTCCATGGTAATGGGCTCGCCCTTGCGCTGCGTGGCCTTGACCAATTGTGCGCGTTGCTCCGGGTGGCGCCATAGGCCCAGTTCCAGGGTCGTGCGGCCGATGGCATCGCCCAAGGGCCAGCCGAAGAGCATCTCGAAATACTGGTTGGCTTCGCTGATCAGGCCGTCGGCCCGGCGCGTCAGCAGTACCATGTTCGGGCACAGGTGAAATAGCGTGGCGAAGCGTTTTTCGGAGTGCCCGAGGGCGTTTTCACGTTCACGCTGGTGGGTAACCTCGCGGATCACCCCGATCATGCGGCGCCGACCGGTTTTGTCCGGCTGCAGGCTGCCGTTGATTTCCAGCCAGTGAAAGCTGCCGTCAGGCCATTGGATGCGGTGATGCATGGCCTGCTCAAGCGGCTCGCCGGCCAGTACGGCGTGAAAAGCCCGTACCACTCGGGCGCGATCCGACTGGGCCAGCAAATCAAGGTAGTCCAAGTCCTGGGGCAGCGGTTGGCGCGGGTCAAAACCAAACAACGCCTGGGTGCCCCGTGACCAACTTATGCGGCCGGTGTCTATTTCCCAGCACCATGCGCCCAGCCGCGCAGCATTAAGGGCTGCCAGCAGTTGTGGCGCGCTCTCCCAGCTTTGTTCTGCCTGTTGAGGGTCCAGCGCGTAAATGCGGGGTAGGGGTGGCACGGGGTCGACGGGGTTGCGCATTATCAAAGGGCCTTGATTCGATGGGCAAACAGCACGGTTTTACTCAGAACCCGAGGCCGCACAGTGTCATGCCGGTATCCCTGGCAAATCCATCTGTGCGTCCAATAGGCTCATGAAAGCCCGCGCAGCATTCGACAGCGTCCTTTCGGTGTGCACGATATAGCCTAGCTGGCGACTGAGTTGTATGCCTGGCAAAGCGATACTTGCCACCTGATCATCGAGCATGGTGCGCGGCAACACGCTCCAGGCCAGGCCGATAGACACCATCATTTTGATAGTTTCCAAGTAGTTAGTACTCATCGCGATGTTCGGGGTCAGGCCTTGGGCCTCGAACAACCGGCTGACAATATGGTGGGTAAACGTGTTGCCGCCAGGGAAAACCGCCGGATGGCCGGCAATATCAGCCAGGCTGATGGAGCCGTTACTGATCAGGCTATGCTCCGGCGCCACCACAAAGTCCAGCGGGTCGTCCCACACTGGCGTGGCGCGCACCAAGTTGTGGGGATCGGGCGCCAGGGTGATCACTGCCACTTCAGCGCGGCCATGGAGGATTTCTTCGTAGGCCACTTCAGAATCGAGAAATTGAATATCCAGCGCCACGTTCGGGTATTCCCGTGTAAAGGTTCGCAGGATAGGCGGCAGGCGATGCAGGCCTATATGGTGGCTGGTGGCTAATGTGAGCCGCCCGCTGACCTCGCCGGTAAGGTTGGTGAGGGCGCGGCGGGTGTCGTCCAGCACATTGAGAATCTGGTAAGCGCGCGGGAGCAAGGCGCGTCCGGCCTCGGTCAGGCCGACTTCACGGCCCAGGCGATCAAACAGTCGCACCTTCAATTGCTGTTCCAGGCCGGCGATACGTTTGCTGATGGCCGGTTGGGTCAAGTGCAGGCGTTCTCCAGCGCCGGAGAAGCTGCCGATCTCGGCGATGGCGATAAAGGCATTGAGGTTGGCCAAGTCCATTGTGGTATTCCAGTTGGTAATCCAAAGCATAAAAAATATGAATTTGAGTTATTTAATGTAGCGCCATACCATCAGCCTCACAAGCCAAAGGGTTATTGAAAAGCCCGGCGAATGAAATACCGCTGATGAGGACCGACTGATGGCCGGCAAAACGCTTTACGACAAGCTTTGGGATTCCCATGAAGTGAAACGGCGCGATGATGGGTCGTCGCTGATCTATATCGACCGTCACATCATCCATGAAGTGACCTCGCCACAAGCGTTCGAAGGCCTGCGACTGGCCGGGCGCAAGCCTTGGCGCGTCGACTCGATCATCGCCACCCCGGACCACAACGTACCGACCACCCCGGAGCGCAAGGGCGGCATCGACGCCATCGTCGACACTGTGTCGCGGTTGCAGGTGCAGACCCTCGATGATTACTGCGATGAATATGGCATCACCGAATTCAAGATGAATGATGTGCGTCAAGGCATCGTCCATGTGATCGGCCCGGAGCAGGGCGCCACCTTGCCAGGCATGACCGTGGTTTGCGGTGACTCCCACACGTCGACCCACGGTGCCTTCGGCGCTCTGGCTCACGGTATCGGCACCTCGGAGGTCGAGCACGTGTTCGCCACCCAGTGCCTGGTTGCCAAGAAAATGAAGAACATGCTGGTGCGCGTCGAAGGCAAGTTGCCGTTTGGCGTCACCGCCAAGGACATCGTCCTCGCTGTGATCGGCAAGATCGGCACCGCTGGCGGTAACGGCCATGCCATCGAATTCGCCGGCAGCGCCATTCGCGACCTCTCCATCGAAGGCCGCATGACCATCTGCAACATGTCCATCGAAGCCGGTGCCCGCGTGGGCATGGTGGCGGCGGATGAAAAGACCGTCGAATACGTCAAGGGTCGTCCTTTCGCACCGGTTGGTGCCGATTGGGATGCCGCCGTCGAAGCCTGGAAAGACTTGGTCTCCGACGCTGATGCGGTGTTCGATACCGTGGTCGAACTCGACGCTGCCCAGATCAAGCCGCAAGTCAGCTGGGGTACTTCGCCGGAAATGGTCCTGGCCGTCGACCAGAACGTGCCGGACCCGGCTCAGGAAGCCGACCTGGTCAAGCGCGGTTCCATCGAGCGCGCCTTGAAGTACATGGGCTTGAAGGCCAACCAGGCAATCACCGACATCCAGTTGGATCGCGTGTTTATCGGTTCCTGCACCAATTCGCGGATCGAAGACCTGCGCGCTGCGGCGGTGATCGCCAAGGGGCGCAAGGTCGCCTCGACCATCAAGCAGGCCATCGTGGTTCCGGGCTCAGGCTTGGTTAAAGCCCAGGCTGAAGCCGAAGGCCTGGACAAGATCTTCCTCGAAGCCGGTTTTGAATGGCGTGAGCCGGGCTGCTCGATGTGCCTGGCGATGAACCCGGACCGCCTGGAGTCGGGCGAGCATTGCGCGTCGACCTCCAACCGTAACTTCGAAGGGCGTCAGGGCGCCGGTGGCCGTACCCACCTGGTGAGCCCGGCCATGGCCGCCGCCGCTGCCGTCAACGGTCGTTTCATCGACGTTCGCGAATTGATCTGAGGAATACCCGATGAGAGCTTTTACCCAACACACAGGTCTTGTCGCGCCGTTGGACCGTGCCAACGTGGACACCGACCAGATCATCCCCAAGCAGTTTTTGAAGTCGATCAAGCGCACCGGTTTCGGCCCTAACCTGTTCGACGAGTGGCGCTACCTGGACGTGGGCTACGCCTACCAGGACAACTCCAAGCGCCCGCTGAACAAGGACTTCGTGCTTAACGCCGAACGCTACCAAGGCGCCAGCGTGTTGCTGGCCCGGGAAAACTTCGGGTGCGGTTCCAGCCGCGAGCACGCGCCGTGGGCCCTGGAAGAATATGGTTTTCGCAGCATCATCGCGCCGAGCTATGCCGACATCTTCTTCAACAACAGCTTCAAGAACGGCCTGTTGCCGATCATCTTGACTGACGAAGAAGTCGACGAGCTGTTCAAGCAAGTGGAAGCCGATGTGGGCTACCAGTTGACCGTCGACCTCGCTGCGCAAACCGTGACCCGTCCGGACGGCAAGGTGTACCACTTTGAGGTGGACGCCTTCCGTAAACACTGCCTGATCAACGGCCTGGACGATATCGGCCTGACCTTGCAGGACGGTGATGCGATTGCGGCGTTTGAAGCCAAGCACCGAGCGAGCCAGCCTTGGCTGTTTCGCGACGCCTAAATTGATATAGGCAGGACCGGCCTCATCGGGGGCAAGCCCCCTCCCATATTTGGAATGCGTTCCCCTGTGGGAGGGGGGCCCCCGATAGGGCCGGTACTAGCAACGCAACCCTTGAAGGATGCCACCATGACCAACACCGCCCACACCCAAGTCGTGCAAAAACAATTCGGCGAACAGGCGTCTGCCTACCTGAGCAGTGCCGTGCACGCCCAAGGCACCGAATTCGCGCTGCTGCAGGCAGAACTGGCCGGGCAGGGCAGTGCGCGACTGCTGGATCTCGGTTGCGGTGCCGGTCATGTGAGCTTCAATGTGGCGCCGCTGGTCAAGGAAGTGGTGGCCTATGACCTGTCCCAGCAGATGCTTGATGTGGTGGCTGCCGCTGCGCAAGATCGCGGCTTCACCAATATCAGCACCGTAAATGGCGCCGCCGAGCGCCTGCCGTTCGCCGATGGCGAGTTCGACTTCGTGTTCAGCCGCTACTCGGCCCACCACTGGAGCGACCTTGGCCTGGCCCTGCGTGAAGTGCGCCGCGTGCTCAAGCCGGGCGGCGTGGCGGCCTTTGTTGACGTGTTGTCACCGGGTAGTCCGCTGTTGGACACTTACCTGCAGACCGTCGAGGTGCTGCGCGACACCAGTCACGTGCGCGATTACTCCGCCGCCGAGTGGATGCGTCAGCTCAGCGAAGCCGGTTTGCATGTACGCAACAGCAGCCGCCAGCGCCTGCGCCTGGAATACACCTCGTGGGTCGAACGTATGCGTACACCGCAAGTGCTGCGCGCCGCGATCCTGGAGTTGCAGCAGGCGATGGGCCAGGAAGTGCGCGATTACTACGAGATTCAAGCCGACGGCACCTTCAGCACCGACGTGCTCGTGGTATGGGCCGAACGCTGATTAATTTTCCCGACCTGCCCACGGGCAGGTCGCTCGATGAAATGAGGAACCCATGAGCAAGCAGATTCTGATTCTCCCTGGCGACGGTATTGGTCCGGAAATCATGGCCGAAGCGGTCAAAGTCCTGGAACTCGCCAACAGCAAGTACAGCCTGGGGTTCGAGCTGAGCCACGACGTGATCGGCGGCGCCGCCATCGACAAACACGGCGTGCCACTGGCCGATGAAACCCTGGACCGCGCCCGTGCTGCCGATGCTGTGCTGCTCGGCGCCGTGGGTGGTCCGAAGTGGGACAAAATCGAACGTGACATCCGCCCTGAGCGCGGCCTGCTGAAGATCCGCGCGCAACTGGGCCTGTTCGGCAATTTGCGCCCGGCGATCCTCTACCCGCAACTGGCCGACGCGTCGAGCCTGAAGCCGGAAGTGGTGGCTGGTCTCGATATTCTGATCGTGCGTGAGTTGACCGGCGGCATCTACTTCGGCTCCCCACGCGGCGTGCGCGAACTGGAAAATGGCGAGCGCCAGGCCTACGACACCCTGCCGTATAGCGAGAGCGAAATCCGCCGTATCGCCCGTGTCGGTTTCGACATGGCCCGCGTGCGCGGCAAGAAAGTCTGCTCGGTGGATAAGGCCAACGTACTGGCCTCCAGCCAACTGTGGCGCGAAATCGTCGAGGAAGTGGCCAAGGACTACCCGGATGTCGAACTGAGCCACATGTACGTGGACAACGCCGCCATGCAACTGGTGCGCGCTCCGAAGCAATTCGACGTGATCGTCACCGACAACCTGTTCGGCGACATCCTGTCCGACCAGGCGTCGATGCTCACCGGCTCTATCGGCATGCTGCCTTCGGCGTCGCTGGACACCAACAACAAGGGCATGTACGAGCCTTGCCACGGTTCGGCGCCGGACATTGCGGGCCAGGGCATTGCCAACCCGCTGGCGACCATTTTGTCGGTCTCGATGATGCTGCGTTACAGCTTCAACCTGAGCGATGCGGCGGACGCGATCGAGAAGGCCGTAAGCCTGGTGCTGGATCAGGGTTTGCGCACCGGTGACATCTGGTCGCAGGGTTGCACCAAAGTCGGTACGCAAGAAATGGGCGACGCAGTAGTCGCCGCGCTGCGGAATCTGTAATCTCTCCGGCCCGCTTGCAGTTGTTGCTGCAAGACGGCCCACTTTTTAACAAGGTGTAGTTGCGATGAAACGTGTAGGTCTGATCGGTTGGCGCGGTATGGTCGGTTCCGTGCTCATGCAGCGGATGCTGGAAGAGCAGGATTTCGATCTTATTGAGCCGGTGTTTTTCACCACCTCGAACGTGGGTGGCCAAGGGCCGTCCGTGGGCAAGGATATTGCCCCGCTCAAGGATGCCTACAGCATTGACGAGTTGAAGACACTCGACGTGATCGTGACCTGCCAGGGTGGCGACTACACCAGCGAAGTCTTCCCGAAACTGCGCGAAGCGGGCTGGCAGGGTTACTGGATCGACGCCGCGTCGAGCCTGCGTATGCAGGACGATGCCGTGATCATCCTCGACCCGGTCAACCGCAAGGTCATCGACCAGCAACTGGATGCCGGCACCAAGAACTACGTCGGTGGCAACTGCACCGTCAGCCTGATGCTGATGGGCCTGGGTGGCCTGTTCGAAGCGGGTCTGGTCGAGTGGATGAGCGCCATGACCTATCAGGCGGCCTCCGGTGCCGGCGCGCAGAACATGCGTGAGCTGATCAAGCAGATGGGCGCCACCCACGCGGCCGTCGCCGATCAACTGGCCGACCCGGCCAGTGCAATCCTCGACATTGACCGTCGTGTGGCCGAAGCCATGCGCAGCGATGCCTACCCGACCGAGAACTTCGGCGTGCCATTGGCCGGTAGCTTGATCCCATGGATCGACAAAGAGCTGCCGAACGGCCAGAGCCGCGAAGAGTGGAAGGCCCAGGCCGAGACCAACAAGATTCTCGGCCGTTTCAAGAGCCCGATCCCGGTTGACGGCATCTGCGTGCGCATCGGCGCCATGCGCTGCCACAGCCAGGCGCTGACCATCAAGCTGAACAAAGACGTGCCAATCGCCGATATCGAAGGGTTGATCAGCCAGCACAACCCGTGGGTCAAGCTGGTGCCGAACAACCGCGACATCAGCATGCAGGAGCTGAGCCCGACCAAGGTCACTGGCACCCTGAATGTACCGGTGGGCCGTCTGCGCAAGCTGAACATGGGCAGCCAGTTCCTCGGCGCGTTTACCGTCGGCGACCAACTGCTGTGGGGCGCGGCTGAGCCGTTGCGTCGCATGCTGCGGATTTTGCTGGAGCGTTGATCGCTTGAAGCAATAATAGAAACCCGCGTTCTGGTGACAGGCGCGGGTTTTTTATTGTTCTTTCGGAGGCTTTCGGGGGCAAGCCGCCTCCCACATTCGACCGAATTCCAACGTTGAAATGCTGTTCATTGTGGGCAGGGGCTTGCCCCCGAAAGCGACGTCAGCCATGGCCCCCCCCCCAGGTTAATTGCCTCACCTCCAGCCACCCGGTAAAGTGCCGCTCCCCCCGCAATGCCCGAGGCAGCCCCCATGACCCAGACCTTTGAAATTGCCGTGATCGGCGCCACCGGCACTGTTGGCGAAGCCCTGGTGCAGATTCTCGAAGAGTTGGCATTCCCGGTCGGCACCCTGTACTTGTTGGCCGGCAATAATTCCGCCGGTGCGTCGGTACCGTTTCGCGGCAAGAACGTGCGGGTCAAGGAAGTTGATGAATTCGATTTCAGCAAGGTGCAACTGGCGTTCTTTGCCGCCGGTCCAGCCGTCACCCTGAGCTTCGCCCCACGTGCCACGGCTGCGGGTTGTTCGGTGATCGACCTGTCCGGTGCATTGCCCGCCGAACAGGCGCCACAGGTCGTGCCGGAGGCCAATGCCCACGTCCTGAAGGGCTTGAAAAAGCCGTTCCAGCTCGGCAGTCCGAGCCCGTCCGCGACCAACCTGGCGGTATTGCTGGCGCCGTTGCGTGGGCTGCTGGATATCCAGCGCGTCAGCGTCACGGCTAACCTGGCGGTGTCTGCTCAAGGACGTGAAGCCGTCAGCGAACTGGCCCGTCAGACCGCCGAGCTGCTAAACGTACGCCCGCTGGAGCCGAAATTCTTCGACCGGCAAATGGCCTTCAACCTGTTGGCACAAGTCGGCACGCCAGATGCCCAAGGTCATACAGCCCTTGAGAAGCGTCTCGTACACGAACTGCGTGCTGTGCTTGAATTACCGTCACTAAAGATTTCTGCGACCTGCGTTCAAGCTCCGGTGTTTTTTGGCGATAGCCTGACGGTGTCGTTGCAATTGGCTGCGCCGGTCGACCTTGCTGCGGTCAACCGTGCGCTCGACGCTGCGCCGGGTATAGAACTCGTGGAGGAGGGGGATTACCCAACAGCCGTTGGTGATGCGGTAGGCCAGGACGTGGTCTATGTCGGTAGGGTTCGCGCCGGTGTGGATAACCCGGCGGAACTAAATCTGTGGCTGACGTCAGATAACGTACGCAAAGGCGCTGCACTTAACGCCGTGCAACTGGCGCAGTTGTTGATAAAAGGCCTTGCGTAAAAGATACTTGGCCGCAATTTGTAGATTGATTCTAGCCAGGCGCTATGCTTGGCCCGAAGTGCAACAGAAGCGTGTCGGTAACCTATCGGCTCGCCATGCCTTATGGCAAGCGGTTACCAACCTTCTCGCAGGCCGGGGAGTGTTCAAACAAAGGATGAGGCTATGGTTCAAGTTCGCAAACTGGTGTTAGCAATAGCGGCCGCCTCGGCGCTGTCCTCCGGTATGGCGCAGGCGCTGCAGCTGGGGGAAATGACCCTCAAGTCGAAGTTGAACCAGCCGCTGTCGGTGGAAATCGAATTGCTCGATGTCGGCGGCCTCACCGCGTCCGAGATCACTCCTAGCCTGGCGTCCTCGCAGGCGTTTGTGGATGCCGGCGTCGATCGCCAGGCATTCCTCAATGACCTGACATTTACCCCAGTGATCAACCCCAATGGTCGCAGTGTGGTGCGTGTCACCTCCAGCAAGCCGCTGCCTGACTCTTACGTTCGCTTTCTGCTGCAGGTGCAATGGCCCAATGGTCGTTTGATGCGCGACTACAGCGTATTGCTTGATCCGTCCAAGTTCGAACGGTCGACCCCGGCCGCTGTGGCGCCAGCCCCACGCTTGGGCGCACCTGCCAGCGCCGCGCCTGCCGCAAGCAAACCTGCCCAGCACACCACCACCTCCCGCGACACCCTTTGGGAAATCGCCGAGAAACACCGCAATGGCGGTTCGGTGCAGCAGACCATGCTTGCGATTCAGGCGCTTAACCCTGGCGCCTTTATCGACGGCAATATCAACCGCCTGAAAACCGGCCAGGTGCTGCGCCTGCCGGACACTGTCCAAAGCACCGCACTGCCGCAACCCCAGGCCATTGCCGAAGTTCGCGCGCAGAATGATGCCTGGCGCCAGGGGCGTCGCACGGCAGCCAACCAGGCCGCCGGCAAGCAACAACTGGACGCCACCAAGCGTACCCAGGCGGGCAGTGCGCCGTCGACCACCAATGCCCAGGACAACTTGAGCCTGGTTTCGGCCGAGGCGGCCAAGAAGGGCGGCAAGGGCAAGGCGGGCGACAGCCAGGGTCTGAGCGACAAGCTGGCGATGACCCAGGAACAGCTGGATACCACTCGCCGCGATAACGACGAACTCAAGAGCCGTGCAGCTGACCTGCAAAGCCAGCTGGATAAACTGCAAAAACTGATTCAATTGAAGAATGATCAGTTGGCCCGTTTGCAGGCGGAAAAAGGCGACCCGGCGACGCAGGCAACGGCTGCAACGACTGCAACGGCTGCAGCGGCGATGCCCGCGCAGTTGGCCAGCGAACCGGCAGCCACTCCGGCAACCCCCGCCGAACAGGCGGCAACACCAGCACCAACGCCGGCCGTTCCGGTAGCTGCTCCCGCACCGGAAGCGGCTACACCGGTTGCCGCAGCTGACGCTCCCGAAGGCAAGTTCAATGACCTGCTGACCAACCCGGTTGTCCTCTCTGTGATCGGTGGTGCGGCGGGCCTGGTGGTGTTGTTGCTCCTGCTGCTGTGGCTGCGCCATCGCAATGCCCGTCGCGAAGAGGAAAAACACCTGCGGATGGCGCGTGCATTGGCCGAAGAGCCGCAATTTACCTCTGATATCGAACACGACCTTCCTTCGGATAGTTTCGAGGGGCTTGAAGTCCCGCCGCCGAACGTCAAGCTGTCCGCCGCTCCGGCGCCCGCTCCAGTGGTTGAGCCTGCAGTGGTAGTGCCGACGGTCGCCTCCGTGCTCGCACCGCTGGCCGTTGCCGTTGCGCCGCAAAACGCCAACGACGCACTGGTGCAAGCCCAGTCCCATATCGATCGTGGTCATCTTAACCAGGCCGCTGATGTGCTCGAACAAGCCATCAAGCACGAGCCCAAGCGCAGTGACCTACGTTTGAAATTAATGGAGGTCTACGGCCTGCAAAGTGACAAAGACGGTTTCGTGACCCAGGAGCGTCAACTGGTGGCCAATGGTGAAAACCACGCCCAGGTTGAGCAACTGAAGTCGCGCTTTCCGGCGATGGCGGTGTTGGCGGCAGGCGTCAGTGCGGCGGTTGCTGCCGCTGCGCTGGATGCTCAGTACGTCAAGGACTTGCTCGAAGACAAACCGGCAGCACCCAAGCCAGAGGCTTTTGACACCGATTTTGATTTGAGTCTGGATGATCTGGAGGCTGCTTCACCGGCCGAGATCAAGGACGATCAGCAGACATTCGAGTCGCTGCTGCGAGAGCAAACCGCCACTAAGCCGGCCTCGGATGACCTGTCTGACTTTGATTTGGACCTGCAGTTGGATGCGCCGACGTCAGCTCAGTCCGATGATGACTTCCTGTCCGGCCTTGAAGATCAGATGAACGACGTGCCTGCCGTTGAGCCGCCTACGCTGACGCCTGCGGCCGTGGATGACTTCGACCTGCCGGAAGATTTTGATCTGTCACTTGCCGATGAGCCGGACGCAGTCGTCAAGCCTGACGCGTTTGCATCGGAGCTGGACGATGTCAACGCCGAGCTGGATCGCCTGTCCCAGAGCCTTGAACATCCACCCATCGAGCCATCTTTCACTGCTGAAGACGCAGCCTTGGGCGTTGATGAGCCGGAGTTCGACTTCCTGTCTGGTACCGACGAGGTCGCTACCAAGCTGGACTTGGCCCAGGCCTATATCGACATGGGCGATGCGGACGGCGCTCGGGATATCCTTTCCGAAGTGTTGACCGAAGGCGACGAGTCCCAGCGCGGCGAAGCCAAGGAAATGCTCGGCAAAATCTGAAGGTCGATACCGCTCTGATGTGGGAGGGGGCTTGCTCCCGATAGCAGTGGATCAGCCCAGCAGGTGCTGGGTGCTGATTGACACGGCGCTATCGGGAGCAAGCCCCCTCTCGCATGTGGTCTGCGTCAATCTCCAACAAAAGCGCCCGTCACACGGCTGCCGCATTTATAATGGCCGCCTTTGCGCAACTCATCAGGCTCTCAGTTCTTGGCAAATATAGATAACGCGGCCGCCGAAATGGCGGCCGCAGGCTTTTACCGCATCGCCCTGGGCGTGGAATACAAAGGTTCGCGCTATCGCGGCTGGCAGCGCCAGGCCTCTGGCGTGCTGACGGTACAGGAAACCCTGGAAAAGGCCCTGTCCAAGGTCGCCGATTCGCCCGTTTCGCTGATGTGCGCCGGACGTACCGACGCCGGTGTGCACGCCTGTGGCCAAGTGGTCCACTTCGATACTCAGGCCGAGCGCACGATGAAGGCTTGGGTGATGGGCGCCAACATCAATTTGCCCCACGACGTCAGCGTCAGCTGGGCCAAGGTCATGCCAGCGCATTTTCATGCGCGCTTCAAGGCGATTGCGCGGCGTTACCGCTACGTGATCTACAACGACCAGATCCGCCCGGCGCACCTTAACGAAGAAATCACCTGGAACCACCGTCCGCTGGATGCCGAGCGCATGGCCGAGGCCGCGCAGCATCTGGTGGGTGTGCGTGATTTCAGCGCCTTCCGTGCCGGCCAGTGCCAGGCCAAGTCGCCGATCAAGGAAGTCCACCACCTGCGTGTGACCCGCCACGGCAAGATGATCGTGCTGGATATACGCGCTGGCGCGTTTCTGCACCATATGGTGCGCAATATCGCCGGTGTGCTGATGACCATCGGTACCGGCGAACGCCCGGTCGAATGGGCCAGGGAAGTGCTGGAGAGCAGGGTTCGCCGTACCGGCGGAGTAACTGCGCATCCATTTGGCCTATATCTGGTGGATGTGGAGTACCGCGACGAGTTCGAACTGCCCCAGCGATTTATCGGGCCGCACTTCCTTACCGGATTCAGCGAACTTGGCGGCTGACGCCCGGAAAAGCTTTTGTTACCATCCGGGACTTTCTCGGTCCAACCCTGAGGTTTCTACGATATGCCCGTCGTTCGCAGCAAGATTTGCGGGATTACCCGCATAGAAGATGCGCTGGCGGCAGTCGAGGCGGGGGCAGACGCCATTGGTTTCGTGTTTTATGCCAGGAGCCCGCGGGCGGTGAATGTGTTGCAGGCGCGGGCGATTATTGCCGCATTGCCACCGTTCGTGACTACCGTGGGTTTGTTCGTCAATGCCAGTCGTTGTGAACTCAATGAAACCCTGGATGCCGTGCAACTGGACATGTTGCAGTTTCATGGCGACGAAACCCCGGACGAATGTGAAAGCTATCAGCGTCCGTATATCAAGGCGCTGCGCGTGAAGTCTGGGGACGATATCGCCAGCGCGTGTGCCGCCTACGGTGGCGCCCGCGGGATTTTGCTGGATACGTATGTCGAAGGCGTGCCCGGTGGCACCGGCGAAGCGTTCGATTGGTCGCTGATTCCTGAGGGTTTAAGCAAGCCGATCATCCTGGCAGGTGGGCTCAATCCCGCGAACGTTGCGGCAGCCATTGAGCAGGTTCGCCCTTACGCCGTGGATGTCAGCGGTGGCGTGGAGCAGGGCAAGGGTCTCAAGGATCACGACCAGATTCGCGCATTTATGCAGGCTGTGCGCGGGATGTGACGGCTGGCAGTCTGCCGCCGTCCATAACTACCACTGTGTAAAACAGCCCGGTGCCGTCTGAGGATGGCCCGGAAATGAAGTGGCAACCCTGCGCTGGCAGGTTGTCTGGAAGGCTGAGGATGCAGGCTGGAAATGGCAGGTCGAACGTCTGACCCCGTCCAGCCGGCGTCATCGCCACATATGAATTTAGCTCAAGGGCATACGCGGGGCTGTGTTCAAGCCACCGGTACTGGAGAAAGAAAGCATGAGCAACTGGTTAGTAGACAAACTGATCCCTTCGATCATGCGTTCCGAGGTGAAAAAAAGCTCGGTTCCTGAAGGTCTGTGGCACAAGTGCCCTTCCTGCGACGCGGTGCTGTACCGTCCGGAGCTGGAAAAGACCCTGGACGTTTGCCCAAAGTGCAACCACCACATGCGTATCGGCGCCCGCGCCCGCATCGACATCTTCCTGGACGCTGACGGCCGTAACGAGCTGGGTGCTGACCTGGAGCCAGTGGATCGCCTGAAGTTTCGCGACGGCAAGAAGTACAAGGACCGCCTGACCGCTGCACAAAAGCAGACCGGTGAGAAGGACGCGCTGATTTCGGTTAGCGGCAAGCTGCTGGGTATGCCGGTGGTGGTCTCGGCGTTCGAGTTCTCCTTCATGGGCGGCTCCATGGGTGCCATCGTCGGCGAGCGCTTCGTGCGCGCCGCCAACTACGCCCTGGAAAACCGTTGCCCGATGATCTGCTTCGCCGCCTCCGGTGGTGCGCGTATGCAGGAAGCCCTGATCTCCCTGATGCAAATGGCCAAGACCTCAGCGGTGCTGGCGCGTCTGCGCGAAGAAGGTATTCCGTTCATCTCCGTGCTGACCGACCCGGTCTACGGTGGTGTTTCTGCCAGCCTGGCGATGCTGGGCGATGTGATCGTCGGCGAGCCAAAAGCCCTGATCGGCTTTGCCGGCCCGCGCGTGATCGAGCAGACCGTTCGCGAGAAATTGCCGGAAGGTTTCCAGCGCAGCGAGTTTTTGCTGGAGCACGGCGCAATCGACTTGATCATCCCGCGTGGTGAACTGCGTCCACGTCTGGGTAACTTGTTGGCGCAAATGATGGGCCTGCCGACACCTGTGTACGTCGCGCCTAAAGTCGAGCCTATCGTCGTACCGCCAGTGCCTGCGAACCTATGACCCAACGTACCCTGGGCGAGTGGCTCGCCTACCTTGAGCAGTTGCATCCGTCCGCCATCGACATGGGCCTGGAGCGCTCGCAACAGGTAGCGGCCCGCCTCGGGTTGGGCCGTCCGGCACCGCGTGTGATCACGGTGACCGGCACCAACGGCAAAGGCTCTACCTGCGCCTTTGTCGCCGCGCTGCTGCAAGCCCAAGGGCTGAAGGTAGGCGTGTACAGCTCACCGCACCTGCTGCGCTACAACGAGCGGGTGCAACTCAATGGCCTTGAGGCCACTGACGAGCAACTCTGCGAAGCCTTCGCCGCACTGGATGCCGGCCGGGGCGAGACTTCCCTGACTTACTTCGAGATGGGCACCCTGGCTGCGTTCTGGTTGTTCGAGCGTGCGCAGTTGGATGTGGTGGTTCTGGAAGTCGGTCTGGGTGGGCGTCTGGACACAGTCAACGTGGTGGATGCCGACCTGGCGCTGGTTACCAGTATTGGTGTTGACCATGCTGACTACCTAGGGGATACCCGCGAGTCGGTGTCTTACGAAAAGGCCGGAATTTTCCGCCAGGGCAAGCCCGCGCTGTGTGGTGATCTGGATCCGCCGCAGCCCTTGCTGGACAAGGTGTGCGAGCTGGATTGCCCGTTCTACCTGCGTGGTCGCGAATTTAATCTTGAAATCGGCGCGCAGCACTGGCAGTGGCAAGGGCGGGATGCCCGTGGCCAAGTTGTAGAGCTGCGCGATCTGCCGCTGCTGAACCTGCCGATGGAAAACGCCGCGCTCGCTTTGCAAGCCTATCTGCTGCTGGATCTGCCTTGGCATGCCGAGCAGATTGCTGCGACTTTGCTGGCAGCCCGAATGGTGGGCCGCTTGGATCGTCGCGCATTCGAGTGGCACGGCAAACGCCTCAACTTGTTGCTGGATGTAGGTCATAACCCTCATGCGGCCGAGTACCTGGCGCAGCGCCTGGCGCTTACGCCGCCGGTGGGGCGTCGTCTGGCCGTCTTTGGCTTGCTTGCCGATAAGGATCTGGACGGCGTGGTTGCACCGTTGCAGGGCAGTGTTCAGGCGTGGGCGGTGGCGCCGCTGGATACACCGCGCAGCCGTCCGGCCGCAGAGCTTAAAGTTGCGTTGCAGAACCTTGGTGCGCCCGTGACGTCGTATGCAAGCGTGACCGCTGCCCTTGAGGCGCAGTGCGCGTTAGCGACGGCCGAGGACGAGATTCTGTTGTTCGGATCATTTTATTGTGTTGCCGAGGCGCTTGAATGGTTGGCCCGGCGCTCCACGGAGGAAGCTGCACATGGCATTACTGGATAGCGCATACAAGCAGCGAATGGTCGGCGCCCTGGTATTGGTGGCATTGGCGGTGATTTTCCTGCCGATGCTGTTTTCCCGTCAGGACGAACAGCGCCAAGTGGTCGTCGAGGCCCCGGCTGCGCCCGAGGCACCGTCATTGCCGCAGGTGCAGGTTGAGCCGGTTGTGGTCCCTGAGCCCCAGGCCTTGCCTGAGGAAGACCCCGTGCCGACCGAGGAGGAAATGGCGGCGCCCTCTACGCCGGTGCAGCCGAGCGTGCCGGTGGTCAAGCCCGCTCCGGCTCCAGTCGTAGCCGCCAAGCCTGCCGCACCGGTGCCTGCGCCCAAGCCGGTAGCGCCGCAACCTGCTGCGCCGGGCAAGCCGGACGTGGGTCAGAGCCGTATCGATCCTAACGGTTTGCCGATCAGTTGGTCGATCCAGGTGGCTAGCCTGGGCAATCGCGAAGGTGCCGATGCCTTGCAGAAGAAGCTGCGCAGCCAGGGTTACAACGCCTATATTCGCAGTGCCGATGGCAAGAATCGCGTGTTTATCGGGCCGCTGATCGAGCGTGCCGAGGCCGACCGCCTGCGTGACTTGCTGGATCGCCAGCAGAACCTGAAGGGGTTCGTTACGCGTTTCCAGCCTGAGCGCGGCTGAGTCCGCATCGATTTTGGCTTGGAATGCGATCAAGTGTGGGAGGGGGCTTGCTCTCGATGGCGGTGTGACAGTCAACGGATGAATTGACTGATCCGCCGCCATCGGGAGCAAGCCCTCTCCCACATTGGTTTTTCAATGGGGTTGAAATGGTGCTGGCTCGCCACAAACTATTGATTTGCAAAGCAGCTGCAATCACAGCTTACCGATAGCCCGGCGCTCTGCTAAAATGCGCCGCCTTATCTGTCCGTAGGCTCAAACGTGCCATTTACCTGGGTTGATTGGGCGATTGTTGCAATCGTCGCCATCTCCGCTTTGATCAGTCTAAGCCGCGGCTTCGTAAAAGAAGCACTGTCGTTGCTGACCTGGATCATCGCAGGAGTCGTAGCCTGGATGTTCGGTGGTTCACTGTCGGTCTACCTGGCCGGATACATAGAGACACCCTCGGCTCGCGTCATCGCGGGCTGCGCCATCATGTTCATCGCCACGCTGCTGGTGGGAGCAATGGTCAACTATCTTATTGGCGAATTGATACGTGTCACCGGCCTCTCCGGGACCGATCGATTTCTCGGCATGGCCTTTGGCGCCGCGCGTGGCGCGTTGCTGGTGGTCGTGGCGGTCGGGCTGTTGAGCCTGGGGCCGGTACAGCAGGATTCGTGGTGGCAGGAGTCGGTACTCGTGCCAAAATTTCTATTAGTTGCAGATTGGTCCAAGAACCTCATCTTGGGGTGGAGCAGTCAGTGGCTGGCCAGCGGGATCAGCGTACCCGCTGATCTTCCGTTCAAGGAACACCTCTTACCGGCCAAAACGCCTCAGTAAGCTGTGTTCAGTCAAGATTCATTAAGTAGGGGTTGCGTCGCATGTGTGGCATCGTCGGTATCGTCGGTAAGTCGAACGTCAATCAGGCGCTGTATGACGCGCTAACCGTCCTCCAGCACCGCGGCCAGGATGCTGCCGGTATTGTGACCAGCCACGACGGCCGGTTATTCCTGCGCAAGGATAATGGGCTGGTACGTGACGTGTTTCATCAGCGTCACATGCAGCGCCTGGTCGGACACATGGGCATTGGCCATGTGCGTTACCCGACTGCTGGTAGCTCGACCTCGGCTGAGGCTCAACCGTTTTACGTCAACTCGCCTTATGGCATCACCCTGGCGCACAACGGTAACCTGACCAACGTTGAGCAACTGGCCAAAGAGATTTACGAGTCTGACCTGCGCCACGTCAACACCAGTTCCGATTCGGAAGTGCTGCTCAACGTGTTTGCCCACGAGTTGGCCCAGCGCGGTAAGCTGCAGCCCACCGAAGAAGACGTGTTCGCCGCCGTGATCGACGTGCATAACCGCTGCGTCGGCGGTTATGCAGTCGTGGCGATGATCACCGGATACGGCATCGTTGGTTTCCGTGACCCGCACGGTATTCGCCCAATCGTGTTCGGCCAGCGTCACACCGACGAAGGCGTCGAGTACATGATCGCGTCCGAAAGCGTGTCCCTGGACGTGCTGGGCTTCACCCTGATCCGCGACCTCGCGCCGGGCGAAGCGGTGTACATCACCGAAGACGGCAAGTTGCACACCCGTCAGTGCGCCGTAGCGCCGAAACTCACCCCGTGCATCTTCGAGCACGTCTACCTGGCGCGTCCGGATTCGATCATCGACGGCGTTTCGGTATACAAGGCACGCCTGCGCATGGGTGAGAAACTGGCCGACAAGATCCTGCGCGAGCGTCCTGAACACGACATCGACGTTGTGATCCCGATCCCGGATACCAGCCGTACTGCGGCGCTGGAGTTGGCGAACCATTTGGGCGTCAAGTTCCGCGAAGGCTTCGTGAAGAACCGCTACATCGGCCGTACCTTCATCATGCCGGGCCAGGCAGCGCGCAAGAAGTCGGTACGCCAGAAGCTCAACGCCATCGAGCTGGAATTTCGCGGCAAGAACGTGATGTTGGTGGATGACTCCATCGTGCGCGGCACCACCTGCAAGCAGATCATCCAGATGGCCCGCGAAGCCGGTGCTAAGAACGTGTATTTCTGTTCCGCAGCGCCTGCCGTGCGTTACCCGAACGTGTACGGTATCGACATGCCGAGCGCTCACGAATTGATCGCACACAACCGCACGACCCAGGACGTGGCCGACCTGATCGGCGCCGATTGGCTGATCTACCAGGATCTGCCGGACCTGATCGAGGCTGTCGGCGGTGGCAAGATCAAGATCGACCAGTTCGATTGCGCTGTGTTCGACGGCAAGTACGTGACCGGTGACGTCGACGAGGCTTATCTGAACAAGATCGAACAGGCGCGTAACGACTCGTCGAAGATCAAGACCCAGGCGGTGAGCGCGATCATCGATCTGTACAACAACTGAGTAAACACCGGCCCTGAGGGGCCGGTTTTGTATCTTAAATAAAGAATTGAGTAAGGAGTCGCAGCATGAGTCAGGAATGGGATGCCGGTCGCTTGGACAGCGACCTCGATGGCGTAGCTTTCGATACCCTGGCTGTGCGCGCTGGCCAGCACCGTACGCCAGAGGGCGAACACGGTGATCCGATGTTCTTCACCTCCAGCTACGTGTTCCGCACTGCCGCCGATGCGGCTGCGCGGTTTGCGGGCGAAGTGCCAGGCAATGTGTATTCGCGCTACACCAATCCGACCGTGCGCGCGTTCGAAGAGCGCATTGCGGCCCTGGAAGGCGCTGAGCAAGCGGTGGCCACGGCCACCGGCATGGCGGCCATCCTGTCGGTGGTGATGAGTCTGTGCAGCGCTGGTGACCACGTGTTGGTGTCGCGCAGTGTGTTTGGTTCGACCATCAGCCTGTTCGAGAAGTACTTCAAGCGCTTCGGTATCGAAGTGGACTATGTGCCCCTGGCAGATTTGTCCGGCTGGGACGCTGCAATCAAGGCCAACACCAAGTTGCTGTTCGTCGAGTCCCCGTCCAATCCGCTGGCTGAGCTGGTGGATATCGCCGCGCTGTCCGAAGTGGCTCACGCCAAGGGCGCGATGCTGATAGTCGACAACTGCTTCTGCACGCCGGCCTTGCAGCAGCCGCTCAAGCTGGGCGCGGACATCGTCGTGCATTCGGCTACCAAGTTCATCGACGGCCAGGGTCGTTGCATGGGTGGCGTGGTCGCCGGTCGCGGCGAGCAGATGAAGGAAGTGGTGGGTTTCTTGCGTACTGCCGGCCCAACCCTGAGCCCGTTCAACGCATGGATCTTCCTCAAAGGCCTGGAGACCCTCAGCCTGCGCATGAAAGCTCATTGCGCCAACGCTCAGGCTCTGGCCGAGTGGCTGGAGCAGCAGGACGGTATCGAGAAAGTGCACTACGCCGGCCTCAAGAGCCATCCGCAACACGAGTTGGCCCAGCGCCAGCAGCGTGGTTTCGGTGCCGTGGTGAGCTTTGAGGTGAAGGGTGGCAAAGAGGGCGCCTGGCGCTTTATCGACGCGACGCGTCTGATCTCCATCACGGCCAACCTGGGGGATAGCAAAACCACCATTACCCATCCGAGCACCACCTCCCACGGGCGCCTGGCGCCGCAGGAGCGTGAAGCGGCCGGCATTCGGGACAGCCTGATCCGCATCGCGGTAGGCCTGGAAGACGTGGCCGACTTGCAGGCAGACCTGGCCCGCGGGCTGGCTGCCTTGTGATCGAATGGTCCATGGAGGCTGCAGCGGCCAGTAATGGGCGCGTCGCACTGGTGACTGGCGCGGCGCGAGGTATTGGCCTCGGGATTGCCGCGTGGCTGATCAGCGAAGGCTGGCAAGTGGTATTGACCGACCTGGATCGCGAGCGCGGCTCCAAGGTGTCTAAGGTGCTGGGCGAGAACGCTTGGTTTATCACCATGGACGTGGCCGACGAGAAGCAGGTTGCCCAAGGGGTTGCTGAAGTGCTCGGGCAATTCGGCCGCCTGGACGCGTTGGTGTGTAACGCGGCGGTGGCCGACCCGCGCAATATCACCCTGGAAAGCCTGGACCTGGCTTACTGGAACCGCGTGCTGGCGGTGAACCTGAGCGGGCCGATGTTGCTGGCCAAGCACTGTGCGCCTTACCTGCGTGCTCACGGCGGGTCCATCGTCAACCTGGCGTCGACTCGGGCCCGTCAATCGGAACCTGATACCGAGGCTTACGCGGCGAGCAAGGGCGGCCTGCTGGCCCTGACTCATGCCTTGGCGATGAGTCTTGGGCCGGAAGTGCGGGTGAATGCGGTCAGCCCTGGCTGGATCGATGCCCGTGACCCCGCTGCGCGGCGTGCCGAGCCGTTGACTGACGCCGATCATGCCCAGCATCCGGCGGGCAGGGTGGGGGTAGTGGAGGATGTGGCGGCAATGGTGGCGTGGCTGCTGTCGCGCCAGGCCGGGTTTGTCACTGGCCAGGAGTTCGTGGTGGACGGTGGTATGAGCAAGAAGATGATCTACAGCGAGTAGTGGGGTCTTGAAGCAATTTTGTCTTTTTCAGAAAAACTTCAAGCAGGCTATTGACTTAGGTCCGCTACCTGCGTAAATTTCGCGGCCTCAACGAAGCAAAGGGTGATTAGCTCAGCTGGGAGAGCATCTGCCTTACAAGCAGAGGGTCGGCGGTTCGATCCCGTCATCACCCACCACTTCTTGAGAGTTTTACCTTCGGGTAAAACGCAACGTTAAAAGTTGCACCGACGCGCAGCGGTAGTTCAGTCGGTTAGAATACCGGCCTGTCACGCCGGGGGTCGCGGGTTCGAGTCCCGTCCGCTGCGCCATATTTTCCAGGTCTGACTTGTCAGGCTTGAGATTGAACAGCCAAGGCTGATTGATCAGATGTTTAAAGACGGTTGAGGTGTTTTGCTCAACTGATCAAGCGATACGCAGCGGTAGTTCAGTCGGTTAGAATACCGGCCTGTCACGCCGGGGGTCGCGGGTTCGAGTCCCGTCCGCTGCGCCATATCTGCCTCAAGGCCCACTGAACGCCTTGAAGCACAAAGCAAGCCTTTGGCTACTTTGACCCGATAGCAAAGACCCTGGTCGTAAGACCGGGGTTTTTTGTGTCTGCGATTTGGTGGTGTGTTGCTAGAGCCGGCGAGCCGGCTCCTGCGACATTGTTAGAATCCCAGCTTGTCGCGCAAGCCGTAGTACCACGCCCCCAGCGCCGCAAACGGCGTGCGCAACAGTTGCCCGCCCGGAAACGGGTAATGCGGCAGGTCGGCAAACGCATCAAAACGCTCTGCCTGGCCTCTCAATGCCTCCGCCAGTACCTTGCCCGCCAAGTGGGTGTACGTCACGCCATGGCCGCTGCAGCCCTGTGAGTAGTAGATGTTGTCGCCAAGGCGCCCCACCTGCGGCAAGCGCGACAGGGTCAGCAGGAAGTTGCCGGTCCAGGCGTAGTCGATCTTCACATCCTTGAGTTGCGGGAAGGCCTTAAGCATCTTCGGGCGGATGATCGCTTCGATATTCGCCGGGTCGCGCGCGCCATATACCACGCCGCCGCCGAAGATCAGGCGTTTGTCACTGGTGAGGCGGTAGTAGTCGAGGAGGTAATTGCAGTCCTCTACGCAGTAATCCTGCGGCAGAAGGGTCTTGGCCAATTCATCCCCAAGCGGTGCAGTGGTGATCACTTGCGTACCGCACGGCATCGACTTGGCTGCAAGCTCCGGTACCAGGTTGCCCAGATAGGCATTACCCGCGACGATGATGAACTTGGCCCTGACCTTGCCCTGGGCTGTGTGCACGACCGGATTGGCGCCACGCTCGATACGCACTGCCGCCGATTGCTCGTAGATCGTGCCGCCCAGGGATTCTACGGCCGCGGCTTCGCCGAGTGCCAGGTTGAGCGGATGGATGTGGCCCCCGCTCATGTCCAACAGGCCGCCTACGTAGTTGTCACAGGCCACCACCTCACGGATGCGACGCTCGTCCAGCAACTCCAGCTGAGTATGGCCGTAGCGCTCCCACAGGCGCTTCTGCGATTCCAAGTGGCCCATGTGCTTGCTGTTGAGTGCGGCGAACACGCCGCCGTCCTTCAAGTCGCACTGGATCTGGTACTTGGCTACCCGCTCGCGAATGATCCTGCCGCCCTCGAACGCCATCTGCCCCAGCAACTGAGCTTGCTGAGGACCTACGCTACGCTCGATCACATCGATGTCGCGGCTGTAGCTGTTGACGATCTGCCCGCCATTGCGGCCCGACGCGCCAAAGCCCACCTTGGCAGCTTCCAGCACGGTAACGCGAAAGCCGTTCTCTAGGAGAAACAGCGCACTTGAGAGTCCGGTGTAGCCGGCACCAATCACGCACACATCGGTTTCGACTTCACCCTGCAGCATCGGGCGCGGCGGAACGGCATTCGCGGAAGCGGCGTAATACGACTGTGGGTAGGGGGTGTTCGCCATCCTGGAACCTCTGTTTTATATTTTTTACGAGTGCGCCGATCCTACCTGAGTTGAAAATTGCCTGCCAGCCACCCAAAAAATGCAGGTAGGTTGGTCACAAATAAAAAATTCGCATATTCATAGGCTTAGCTGCAAAAAAGATGTTGACACCCCTCCGGAATTCCGTAGAATGCCGCCTCACAGCAGGCACGTAGCTCAGTTGGTTAGAGCACCACCTTGACATGGTGGGGGTCGTTGGTTCGAGTCCAATCGCGCCTACCAAACAAAATCCGCTCTGCTGGGCGGTGTGAAGGGGAATCCGAAAGGGTTCCCCTTTTTGTTTGCCTAAGAAAACGTTCACAAATTATAGGCTTCGTTCACACAAGGCAATGTGAACGTGGATTCATGCCTGCCTATGTTCACACTCAGATTTGTGAATGACTCCAGCTAACCCATTGATATACATGGCTCGTTCACTATCTTGTCTAGGTGGTGGTACGTTCGCAAGCTCACTCCCTTGCCCGTTGCTCGTGCCTCGCAAGGGCAGGCTTCTAACCAACTGAGCTACGTGCCTGCTGTGAGGCGGTTACGCCTGTCGGCCATGCGCCCTACGCTCTGTGGTGAATCCTGAACGCTCTGTGTGCTGCTGTAGGGCTGGCGAGGGCGTCTCTCTAGGGGTGGGGCAG
>NZ_JFYX01000025.1:0-34740 GCF_000632245.1 Pseudomonas sp. RIT357 | reverse complement strand
GCCATGGGGGTGGATTACTACAGCCTGGATTTGGCCTCGGCGGCGGATTACTACAGCCAGGATTTGGCCTCGGTGGCGGATTGCTGCAGCCTGGGTTTGGCCTCGGTGGTGGATTGCTGCAACCGGGAAAGGGTGGTCGATAGCCGGAAAAACAATGGCCTACCCAGTGTTTGAAAGAGGTCACGAAATTCGACGTGGCCGGTGCCCTGTAAGAAGGCTCCATACGTTCAAAAGGGTTCTGACGGGCCGGCAACGACTGGCGATCGCCGAATACCGGCCCGCCCTGGCTCTCCGGCGACAGGAACCTGACGTTCGCAGCCGCGTTGCCGTTCGGGGCGGGCACCTGCCGTTCGGCGTTGCCTTGAGGCGCAACATTGTCCTGCGAACGAGCAGAGGTTGATGAAGCAGCAGCGTGTGTATCGGACATCGATACCGACATAAGTTTTCTCCATTGCGGTGGGCGCGATCTTCAGCTTGTCGCTCCAACGTAACGTCGAAGCCCATCAGCTTTCCCATGCGTGGTGCTTTCGTCGGTACCGGTTCCTGTGTCAGCCGCAATATGCGCTGCATGGATGTAAGAAATAGCCAAAAAAATCAAAGCCCCTCGCTGAGCTGCGACTTTTCCCAAACGATACGGGTCAGAACCCGACGCTGGCCTGTAAAAAGAACGTACACGGCTAGCCCAGGTACAACCCCGCGATGTTGTCGCTGGAGCGGGTGTAGTGCTGCTGGTCGAACTCATAGTGGTGTTCTGAGTTCTCAGTGCGCCACGCGTCGAAACGCTGGCGCTCGATGGCGTCCACATTGCGCGCGGTTTGATACGGATACGTGGATATAAGCACCCGCACAACAACCAGTGTGAGTCGGCTCAATTTCTCCCAGCTACCACACGGATGAACTTCCGTTGCGCGCCATCAGTCAGCTAATTGAACTCATGAATTAAAAGGCTGGGTGGGCAATGCACATCTCGTTAGAGCAACAAGTGGCACTGGTGACGGGCGCCAGTTCCGGAATCGGTGCTGGTGCGGCCAAGGCCCTGGCTCAGGCCGGGGCTGCCGTGGTGCTGAACTACAACCGCCAGGCCGCCCCCGCCGAAGCGCTGGCGGCGCAGATCAACGCCGACGGCGGGCGGGCGATTGCCATTGGCGCCGACGTGTCCAAAGAGGCCGATGTAGAACGGCTGTTTGCCCAGACCCTCGATGCGTTTGGCCACTTGGATATCCTGGTGGCCAACTCCGGCATGCAGAAGGACGCTGCCGTGGTCGACATGACCCTCGACGATTGGAACAGCGTGATCGGCGTCAACCTCACCGGCCAGTTCCTCTGTGCCCGCGCTGCCCTGCGTATCTTCAACCGCCAGGGCATCCGTGAAGGCGTGTCCCGGGCGGCGGGCAAAATCATCCATATGAGCTCGGTGCACCAACTGATCCCTTGGGCCGGGCATGTGAATTACGCCGCGTCCAAAGGCGGCGTGGAAATGCTGATGCGCAGCCTTGCCCAAGAGGTCAGCGAGCAGCGCATCCGCATCAATGGGATTGCGCCAGGGGCGATTCGGACGGCGATCAACCGCGCAGCCACCGAAGGCGCGGCGGAAAAAGAACTGCTCAAGTTGATCCCGTATGGCCGGGTCGGCGATGTGGAAGACGTCGCCAACGCCGTGGTCTGGCTGGCCAGCGATGCCTCCGACTATGTGGTCGGCAGTACCTTGTTCATTGACGGCGGCATGAGCCTATATCCGGAGTTTCGTGACAATGGTTGATTTGAAAAAGGTTGATTTGAGAAACGAACCACAGAGCGCCATTGACGCCCACGGCATCATCGGCGACATGCGCAGCGCGGCGCTGGTTAACGATAAAGGCAGCATCGATTTTTTCTGCTGGCCGGAATTCGACAGCCCCTCGATCTTTTGCTCGCTGCTCGACACCCCCGATGCCGGTATCTTCCAACTCGCCCCGGATTTGCCCAACGCCCGCCGCGAGCAGATCTACCTGCCCGACACCAACGTGCTGCAAACCCGCTGGCTCAGCGATGAAGCCGTGGTGGAAATCACGGACCTGCTGACCATCAGCGAAGAAGCCGATGACCTGCCACTGTTGATCCGCCGGGTACGCGTGGTCAGCGGCCAAGCTAACATTCACCTGCGCTGCGCCGTGCGCCATGACTACGCACGCACGCCAACCGCCGCCTCCCTCGATAACGGCACCGTGTGCTTCAGCGCCGACGGCCAGCCTGGCCTGCGTTTGTCCAGCAGCCATCCACTGCAACTCGAAGACAACACTGCCGTGGCGAGCTTTACCCTGACTCAGGAAGAAGGCGCCGAATTTGTCCTCGGCGGCCAAAACGATGAACGCGTCGACAGCAGCTGTACCGACTTGGCGCTGGCCCACACGTTGAAGTTCTGGCGTGGCTGGATCGCCCAATCGAACTACCGTGGGCGCTGGCGCGAAATGGTCAACCGCTCGGCCCTGGCGCTGAAGCTGTTGACCTCGCGCAAACACGGCGCAATTATCGCCGCCGCCACCTTCGGGCTGCCGGAAGCACCCGGCGGCGAGCGCAACTGGGACTACCGTTACACTTGGATCCGTGACGCCTCGTTTACCGTCTATGCCTTTATGCGCTTGGGCTTCATCGACGAAGCCAATGCTTACATGCGTTGGCTCAAAGGACGCGTCAGCGACTGCTGCGGCAAGCCGACCAAAATCAACATCCTCTACGGCATCGACGGTCGTCAGGAGTTGCCAGAAACCGAGCTGGACCACTTCAGCGGCCACGGTGGCGCCCGGCCGGTGCGCATCGGCAATGAGGCCGTCGACCAGATCCAGCTGGATATTTATGGCGAGTTGATGGACGCGGTGTACTTGGTCAACAAGTACGGCGAAGCCATCTCCCACGAGGGTTGGAAACACACCGTGGAAGTCGCCGATCAGGTCTGCGAAATCTGGAACCAGAAAGATGTGGGCATCTGGGAAATGCGCGGTGAGCAGCACCACTTTCTGCATTCCCGATTGATGTGCTGGGTGGCCCTGGACCGTGCGATCCGCCTGGCCTCCAAACGCTCGCTGCCGGCGCCGTTCGCACGCTGGGACCAGACGCGCCAGGCGATCTACGCCGACATCTGGAGCAACTTCTGGAACGAAGAGCGCGGGCATTTTGTACAGCACATCGGCAGCACGGCACTGGATGGCTCGATGCTGCTGATGCCGCTGGTGCGCTTCGTCGCCGCCACCGACCCGCGCTGGTTGAGCACCCTGGAAGCAATCCAGAAAAGCCTGGTGCGCGACGGCATGGTCTACCGCTATCGCAACGACGACAGCCAGATAGACGGCCTGCAAGGCACCGAAGGCGCATTCACCGCTTGCTCGTTCTGGTACGTCGAATGCCTGGCCCGCGCCGGCCAGGTGGAAAAGGCCCACCTGGAATTCGAACAACTGCTGCGCTACGCCAACCCACTGGGGTTGTATGCCGAAGAGTTCGACAGCCAGGCGCGGCATCTGGGCAATACGCCCCAAGCGTTGAGCCATTTGGCGCTGATCAGCGCGGCGACATTCCTGGACCGTAAATTGAGTGGGGAGAAAACGGTATGGCAACCCTGAGAGGTGACCGGTAAGGCACTGACTCACTGCGGTCCAAATAGCGGCCTGTGCTCTACAAAAACGCAAAGGCTGACACATACTGCTGTGGCGAACAGGCTTGCCCCGCGCTGGGTGGCGAAACCGGCCCAATCAAAACGCCGCATTCTGCCTGACGGAACGCGGCGCCTGATTTTGGGGCCGCGTCGCAGCCCAGCGCGGGGCAAGGCCGCTCACCACAAGGGCCTTGCTTCCCTTCAAATGTGCTAACGCTGGCCAACCACGGAGCCCAACCATGACCCTGACCGCCCCATTGCTCCACGCGCAAACCTCCATGCTCGACATCGCCTATGAAGCCCACGGCCCTGCGAACGGTGAGCCGGTGATCCTGCTGCATGGTTTCCCTTACGACCCGCGCGCTTACGACGCCATTGCCCCGGTGCTCGCCGGGCGCGGCTGCCGGGTGTTGGTGCCGTACCTGCGCGGTTATGGCCCCACGCGTTTTATCAACGCGCAGGTAATGCGTTCCGGGCAACAGGCCGCGTTAGCCAAGGATCTGCTGGAGTTCATGGATACGCTGGGTATCGCGCAAGCCACGCTGGCGGGTTATGACTGGGGTGGGCGCGCCGCGTGTATCGTCGCCGCGCTGTGGCCGCAGCGGGTGCGCGGGCTGGTGACCGGGGATGGCTACAACATCCAGAACATCGCCAAGTCGCTCAAGCCTCGGGCGCCGGTGACGGAGCATCGGTTGTGGTACCAGTATTACTTTCACACCCAGCGCGGTGTGGACGGGTTGACCGCCAACCGTCGCGAGCTCTGCCAATTGCTATGGGCGCTGTGGTCGCCGTCATGGGCCGAGGGGCCGGACCTGTATGGGCAGACGGCGCCGTCCTTCGATAACCCGGACTTTGTCGAGGTGGTGATTCACTCTTACCGCCACCGTTTCATGTA
Source organism: Pseudomonas sp. RIT357 (assembly GCF_000632245.1). Classification (NCBI taxonomy): domain Bacteria; kingdom Pseudomonadati; phylum Pseudomonadota; class Gammaproteobacteria; order Pseudomonadales; family Pseudomonadaceae; genus Pseudomonas; species Pseudomonas sp. RIT357. The sequence continues at coordinate 30,220 of NZ_JFYX01000025.1, read as the reverse complement.
TGCGCCCGGCGATCCGGCGCTGGAAGCCATCGAGCAGGCGTTGGCGATGCAACCGGCGATCTCGGTCCCGAGCATCTCGTTGTGCGGTGCCGATGACGGCGTAGGCCCACCGCCGGAAGAGGACGATGACGTGGAGCACTTCAGCGGTTTTTACCGACGTCAGGTGTTGCCCGGCGTGGGCCACAATATTCCCCAGGAAGCACCGCAGGCGACCCTGTCAGCGATCATCGAGCTACTCGATAGGGCTTAAGGCACTGCGGCAATCCTGAAGCTGAACACGCTGCCCTGCCCCTCCTCGCTCTCAGCTCGGAGGGCGCCGCCGTAGGCTTCGATAAAAACCCCGCCCGCTGTGGGTGGGAGGCCAACATAGCACCTTGGTTCAACGGTGTACTTTTCGTTCAGGCCAGTGCGCAAAAGCGTTCGCGGTAGGCCTGGGGCGTGACCGACAAGGCCCGCAAAAAGCTGCGGCGCAGGGTTTCTTCACTGCCAAAACCGCACTGCACGGCGATACGTTTGATTGACGCATTGCTGTCTGCCAATTGCCGGCGGGCGGTTTCGACGCGGATCAGCTCGACGGCGCGCGCTGGGGTTTGCCCGGTTTCGGCGCGGTAGTGGCGCACAAAGCTGCGCTCGCTCATGCCGGCCTGGGCGGCCAGGGTCGGGATGTTCAATTCCAAAGTGAGGTTTTCGGCCATCCAGGCGTGGAGTTCTGCGAAGCGGCTGTCGCCCTTTTGCAGGGACAGGGTCACGCTGAACTGCGATTGGCCGCCGGGGCGCTTGAGAAACACCACCAGGTGCCGCGCCACTTCCAGCGCTACCGCGCCGCCGAGATCTTCTTCCACCAAGGCCAGGCAAAGGTCGATGCCGGCGGTGACACCGGCCGACGTCCACACGGCGCCCTGCTGGATGAAGATCGGATTGGACTCCACCGTCAGCGAAGGAAACCGGCGCGCCAATTCCTCGCAGCGCGTCCAGTGAGTCGCCACGCGACAGCCATCGAGCATGCCGCTGGCGGCCAGCAAAAATGCGCCCGTGCACACCGAGGTCATGCGTCGGGTATGCCGGGCCTTTTCCCGAACCCAGTCCACCAGCGCCAAGTCTTCGGAGGCGCCATAAACGCCCCAGCCGCCAGCGATTACCAAGGTATCGCAAGGCGCATCGACGGCGGGCAGCGGTTCGGCTACCAGGGCCAGCCCGGCAGAGGTCATCACCGGCGCGCTTTGAGCAGCGATCACCGAGACCGCATAAGGCAGTGGCAGGCCGCGCTGGCGGGCCAAGTCATTGGCGGAAGCGAACACCTGCAACGGCCCGGTCACGTCAAGCACTTGGGCGTTATCGAAAGCGAGGACGTGGACAATTCTGGGCATGATTGGCGTAATTCGTGGGGTCAATGGCGTATTCGCCAAAGCCTAGGCCTCTAGAGTGAAGCCGTCCACCTCTTTATCGGAGCATCCTTGATGACCTTGCAGATCGGCTTTGTGTTGTTTCCCGGCATCCAGCAACTGGACCTGACCGGCCCCTATGACGTGCTGGGTTCGCTGCCGGACGTGAAATTGCACCTGGTGTGGAAAGACCTGGCGCCGGTCACCTCCAGCACTGGGTTGGTGTTTACACCGACCACCACCTACGCCGACTGCCCCAACCTGGATGTGCTCTGCGTGCCCGGCGGTTCCGGCGTGGGTGCGCTGATGGAAGACCCGGCCACCCTGGATTTCCTCAAGACCCAGGCCCAGACCGCACGCTATGTGACCTCGGTGTGCACCGGCTCGCTGGTACTCGGCGCGGCGGGTCTGCTGCGCGGCCGCAAGGCCACCACCCACTGGGCCTACCACGACATGCTCGCCCCCCTCGGTGCTATCCCGGTGCAGGAGCGCGTAGTGCGTGACGGCAACCTGTTTACCGGGGGTGGAATCACCGCGGGGATCGACTTCGCGCTGGTGCTGGCGGCCGAGTTATACAGCGAAGCGGCGGCGCAACTGGTGCAGTTGCAGATCGAATATGCACCGGCACCGCCGTTCGATTCGGGCAGCCCGCAGACGGCGCCTGCGCATGTCCTGGAAGAGGCGAAGAAGCGCACGCTGGAATCGCGCAGGGTGCGCGGTGAGATCACCGCACGGGCGGCGGCGCGGTTGGGCTGACATGGACGCGCGCCGCTAGCTCTTGCCTGGCGTGCTCCCCGCCACCCAAGATCAGTTGGGACGAGACATCACCGCCAGGCGCACCGCCAGCAGCATCAGTACCGTCGCCAGGCCCCACTTCTGCAGCCAGGCGCTGTTTGAACGCCTGGCAAAGAATCGGCTGAGCGCCCCGCCAAAACACCCCAGCAGTACGTGAAATACACCGGCAATCACGGTCAGCACCCCGCCGAGCACCATCAGCTGCATGGCAATGGGCCCGGCCTCGGGCCTTACGAACTGCGGCAGGAATACCAGAAAAAACAGCAACGCCTTAGGGTTGAGCAAGCTGTTGAGCATCGCCTGCCAACAGACTTGGCCCAAGGCCACACGGTTGATGTGAGCCATGTCCAGGCCAGGGCTTTTCTGCAAGGTCTTGAACACCAGCCACAGCAGGTAGATCACTCCCGCATAGCGGATCACATCAAAGGATGGCGGCCAACTGGCGACCAGCGCCGTCACCCCGCTGGCGGTCAATACCGTCAGCAGCAGGTCCGCCACACAGATGCCCAACGCCGACGCCATTGCTCCGCGCCAGCCGTGGGTCACGCCATGGCTGATGACAAAAGCCATGTTCGGCCCCGGTGATAGCAACAACAGCACCACGGCACCGGAAAATATCGCCAGGGTCGCCACGTCGATCATGCTCAGCCCTCCACCAGGAAAGCCCGCAGACTAATCGGCGCGCCTTGGGCAAACAAAAAATTGTGCTGGATACATTGCTTGCCAGTGATTGCTCAACGCCACGACCAACGTCTAGAATGCGAAACATTATCAATTAAGACTGCTGCGCCAGGATGCCCATGTCGAGCGATCACCCACTGGACCATGCCGCCATCGGCCAGCTGTACCATGCCCATCATTCGTGGTTGCGCGGCTGGTTGAGTCGGCGCACCGGTTGCCGTGAGCATGCCGCCGACCTGGCCCAGGAAACCTTCGTGCGCCTGCTCAATGCGCGCAAGCAGCAGACGGTGCAGCAGCCGCGCGCGTACCTGAGCAGCATCGCGCGCAGCCTGATGATCGACCAGTACCGGCGCCGTGAACTGGAGCGTGCCTACCTCGAAAGCCTCGCGCATTTTCCGCAGGCTGAAGTGCCGTCGGAGGAAACCCGGCGGCTGATCCTCGACAGCCTCGAACGTATCGACCGCCTGCTCGACCAACTCAAGCCGCGCGTGCGCGAAGCGTTCCTGTTGGCCCAACTTGATGGCCTGACCTGCGCCCAGATCGCCCTGCGTCTGGGCGTGTCCAAAGCGACCGTGGAGCGCGACCTGTCCAAGGCGCTGCACGCCTGTTATCGGTTGCGTTATGCCGAACTATGACCCGCGCCTCGTAGACCAGGCCATCCAGTGGATGATCACGCTGCGCTTCAACACAGCCGACGACGCCAGCACCGCCGCATTTGACCGCTGGCTGCACACCAGCGCCGAACACCAGCAAGTGTGGCAGCGGGTGGCGACGATGAATGACGACTTCAGCCAACTACCGGCCCAGGTCGGGCGCCATGCCCTGCGGGGTGCGCGCCAACGCATCAGCCGTCGTGATGGCTTGAAACTGCTCGGGCTGATGGCCGGCGCAGCCGGTTTGACCTGGCTTGGCCGCGACTACACGCCGCTGCCGGCCCTGATGGCCGATTACCGTACCGTCACCGGCGAACGACGCTGGGTGGCGCTGAACGATGGCAGCAACATCCAGCTCAACAGCGCCAGCGCTTTCGATACGGCGTTCAATCAAGAGCGGCGCCTGGTGCACCTGCGCCAGGGTGAAATCCTGGTCAATACCGGCGTCGACAGCCGACCTTTCTGGGTGCAGACCCGCGACGGTTACTTGCGCGCCATTGGCACCCGCTTCCTGGTACGCGAAGACGCCCAAGGCACATTGCTCGCCGTGCAACAGGGCAGCGTGGCGCTGTTTGCCGACCGTCACGACACCCACGCACAGCAGTTGATAAAGCCGGGCGAACAGGTGCTGTTCGACCGCAATGGCATCCGCCCTCCCCTCGCCAATGGACTCGACCCTTGGGCCTGGAGCGATGGCGTGATCAGCGCCCACAACATGCGCCTGGATGACTTCCTCGCCGAGCTGGGCCGCTATCGAAACGGCCTGCTGCGGTGCAGCGAAGCGGTGGCCGGGATGCGCGTGTCGGGCACCTATCAGTTGGACGATACCGATCAAGTGCTCAGCCTGGTGGCGCATTCACTCAAGGTCGACGTCACCTACCGCAGCCGTTATTGGGTGACTGTTTCACCCCGCGTATAACCCTTCAAAAATAAATGAGGTGAATTCGCATTACCGCTCGACCTGTTAGGAAAGGCCGATCAACAGGCCGGTTCTGTTCACTTCCTTCAGGAGCATCCCGCGGTCATGCAAGCGTTCCCCTCCCAACGTTCCCCCCTCAAGCGCGCAGCGCAGGCCGCTTTGCTCGGCGCCTGCCTGAGTGGCGCGGCTGTGCCATTGGCCGTGATGGCTCAAACCCCAGCCAGTGACATCCAGGCCCGCGACTGGCATATCGCCGCCGGCCCCCTGGCCGATGCGCTGGACCAGTTCGCCCGTCAGGCCAGTATCAGCCTGTCGTATGACGCCACCAGCGTCGCCGGCAAGGCCAGCCCAGGCCTCAACGGCCGCTTCGACCCGCAACAGGCCCTCGGCCAGTTGTTGCGAGGCCAAGGCCTGGAAGCCCAGCGCCAGGGCAACAACACGTGGTTGCTGCTGCCCGAAGTGGCCGAAACCGGCGCTCTGAACCTGGGCGCCACGATGGTCACCGGCGAGCGCTTGGGCGTCATCACCGACGGCACCGGTTCGTACACCACCGGCGCAGTGACCATTGGCAAAGGCGAACACAGCCTGAGGGAAACGCCGCAATCGGTCAGTGTGCTGACCCGCCAACTCATGGATGACCAGAACCTCACCACCATCGACGATGTGATGGAACGCACGCCGGGGATCACCACCTACGAGTCGCCCATGGGCGGCAAGTACTTCTATTCCCGTGGCTTCAAGATGCTCGGCCAATACCAGTACGACGGCGTGCCGTTGGACATGGGCAAAGACTACGTACAAGCCGACAGTTTCAGCGCCAACATGGCGATCTACGACCGAGTGGAAGTGCTCAAGGGTGCGGCCGGGATGCTAAAGGGCGCCGGCACCGCCAGCGGCGCGGTGAACTTCGTGCGCAAGCGGCCCCAGGCCAATCCCACCACCAGCCTGTCGTTGTCCGCCGGCACCTGGGACAACTACCGCGCCGACGTCGACACCGGCGGCCCGATGAATGACAGCGGTACTATTCGCGGCCGCGCAGCGATCAGCCAGCAGGAGCGCGGCTCTTACATGGACATCCAGAAGCGCCAGGACCAAGCGTTCTACGGCGCGCTGGACATCGACCTCAGCCCCGAAGCCACCCTGGGCGTCGGCGCCAGCTACGAAGACGTCGACGCCACACCGTGCTGGGGCGGCCTGCCCCGCTACGCCGATGGCAAAAGCGCCAACCTCAGCCGCTCCACCTGTCTGGGCCAGTCCTGGAACGACTGGCAAAGCCGGCGTACCACGTTCTTTGCCGACTTGACCCATCAATTCAACGATGACTGGAAACTCAAGGTGTCGGCGGTGCACAGCCGCAATCTGCAAGACACCAAGTACGCTGCCAGCGAAGGCACGATCGCCTACGGTGATCCGGCACCCACGGCCGGTTCCTATGCCGCATTGATGGACTACAACCACAAGGACTTCGGCCTCGACGCCTACGTCGATGGCACGTTCGAAGCCTTCGGCCTGGAACATGAGTTGATCCTCGGCGCCAACGGCAGCCGTGGCACTCAGGACGATGTCTACGCGATCCAGAGCCTGGCCTTGCGCCAGAGCATCTACCAACCTAATCGTCACTTCCCGGAACCGGCCGACAGCACCTTCTGGCCGAACATGTACCGTGGCGGCACGGTCAAGGAGACCGCTACCCAATACGGCACCTATGCCACATTGCGCCTGCGCCTGGCCGAGCCGCTGATGTTAATCGTCGGCAGCCGCGTCAGTTGGTACGAGAACCGTCGCCAATCCTACAACCTGGCCTGGGGCGAATGGGCTTCGCAGGATGCACGCACTCGGGAAACCGGCGAAGTCACACCGTTTGCCGCGCTGATCTACGACCTCAATGAGCACCTGTCGGTGTACGCCAGCTATGCGGATATCTTCCAGCCGCAGAGTTCCTACGCTACCGTCGACGGCGCTGCGCTCAAGCCGAAGATCGGCGACAACTACGAGTTGGGCATCAAGGGCGAATGGTTCGACGGACGCCTCAACAGCTCCCTGGCGCTGTTCCGCGCCCTTGAGAAAAACGGCGCCGAATCCGACTACACCACCCAATGCGCGACCTCAGCCGATGGCTATTGCTACACCGACAAAGGCAAGGTGCGCGCCCAGGGCATAGAGGCCGAAATCAGTGGTGAAGTGCTGGAACGCCTACAGCTGTTCGGCGGCTATACCTACACCCAGACCAAGTCCCTGAGCAACATCGAAGTCGCGAAGGAAGGTGGCGTTTCCAACACCTACGTGCCCCGCCACATGCTGCGTTTCTGGGGCGATTACCAACTCGACGGCGCGCTATCGAAATGGAGCGTCGGCACTGGGGTCAACGCCCAGAGCAGCAACTATCGTGTGCAGACCATCAAGCTCGAACAGCCCGGTTACGCCACCTGGAATGCGCGCCTGGCCTACCGCGTGGATGACACCTGGACCGTAGCGCTCAACGGCAACAATCTGTTTGATAAAACCTACTACAACACCGTGGGTACCGCCTCTTGGGGAAACTTTTATGGCGAACCGCGTAATTTTTCGGTGAGTTTGAAAGGCAACTTCTAATCCCGCGAAAGCCCCAGTGGCAAGGCACTTAGTGCGCCTTGCCACGCCCTCTTTGTCCCCCTTTCCTACCTCGTTCATAAAAAGGTTTTCCCGTTAAGCAGGAAAAATCTCACATTTATTCCTACACTCAAAAACACACCCCATCACCGAGTGTTCGGACAAGGAATGTCAATAAAATGCCGATAAAAAGACTGATTAACCCGTCTATCCTGCATACCCCGCAACATCGTCAATCCGTTGACTAGCACTATGAAGGAAACACTCCTTAAGTCACTACCCCCGCGAAAAGCATTCAAATGGATTTATTTTTTTGAATGGATAGTTGCGTATTACCCAGCGTAGCCGTAGTTCGAAGTGCCTTTAAAGCAACCCGTTGCTTTATTGAACAAACAATCGAACAAGCGCGACTGGAGTGCAATGAGGGATGTTTTATGCGAGAAAAGTCGTCCGTCGACAGTCTGTTTTTAACGCGTGCCGGTTTTGTTGAGTTCTTTGTTGTTTTCGTCAAATTCATACATGGCCTGAGCGCCATTTTGCCCCCGTTGGTCCTGGTGATTTTCATCGACCCGATGGACCCAGAGCTACGCGGTCATTTCCTCGGCCTATTGGTATTTTTCGCGGTCCTGACGATCATTCTGTTCCAGGCCCTGGGCATCTATTCCGAAGAGTTATTCAGCAACCGGCTGCGTCTGAAAACCAAGATCAAAGCCTGGTCGGCGGCGTTTTGCATCCTGCTGTTCATGTACCAGATCCTGCAGTTTTTCCCGCTATTGACCCCGCGCAACCTGGTGGCGTGGTACATCGCCAGCCTCTGCTTGTTCTGCCTGGAACGCCTGCTGATGCTGCGCCTGTACCGCCACCTGATGCGCAAGGGCAAATACCTTCAACGCACGGTGATCCTGGGCTTTACCGACACCGCCGTGCATGTGGCCGACCACCTGCAACGCAACGGCGATATCCGTTCCGGGCTGATCGGTTTTATCGACGACCGCACCGAACGCATCCCCAAAGAGTTGAGCCGCCTGCCCTTGCTGGGAAACACCCGTGACCTGGAAAAACTGATCCGCGCCGAGCAGGTCAACCAGGTGATGATCTGCCTGCCTTGGGCCGCCGAGCAGCGCATTCATGGGCTGGTCAATCGCCTGCGGCAGCTGTCGGTGAACGTGATGCTGGTGCCCGACATGGCCGCCTTGCGCTACGGCCACAGCAAAATCACCGACGTCGGCGGCATCCTGATGTTCAACACCTCGCAACTGCCGTTGCGCGGCTGGTCGCCGGTGATTAAGCGCTTGGAGGATTGCTTCCTCGCCAGCCTGGCGCTGGTGTGTCTGTCGCCGGTGATGGTGGTCACGGCGATTGCGATCAAACTCGATTCCAAGGGCCCGGTGCTGTTCCGCCAGAACCGTTACGGCTACAACGACAACGAAATCCGCGTCTTCAAGTTCCGCTCGATGTACACCGACCAGAGCGACTTCACCGCCGAACGCCAGACCACTCGCCAGGACCCACGCATCACTCGGGTGGGCCGCATCATCCGCAAGACCAGCATCGACGAGCTGCCGCAGTTGTTCAACGTGCTGCTGGGCAACATGTCGATGGTCGGCCCGCGCCCGCACGCCACGGCGACCAAGGCCGCCGGTGTCCCGTTCGAAGTGGCGGTGAGCGAGTACAGCTCGCGCCACCGCGTGAAGCCAGGCATCACCGGCTGGGCGCAGATCAATGGCTACCGGGGTGAAACCGACACGCTGTTCAAGATCCAGAAACGCGTCGAATACGACCTGGAGTACATCTCCAAATGGTCGGTGTGGTTTGACCTGTACATCGTCTTCATGACGGTCCCCGCCGTCCTTTCCACCAAGGAAGTCTATTGATGAATACCCTCAACGGATTAATTCCCTGCATCGTTTCCGGTGGTTCGGGCACACGGCTGTGGCCGGTGTCGCGACAGAACATGCCCAAGCCCTTCATGCGCATGCGTGACGGCCAGAGCCTGCTGCAAAAAACCTTTCAGCGCGCAGCCAAATTGCCTGGGGTGGAAAGCGTGCTGACGGTGACCAATCGCGACCTGCTGTTCCGCACCCTGGATGACTACCGGCCGGTCAACAACGCCCACCTGCCCCTGGACCTGCTGCTGGAACCGTTCGGCCGCAACACCGCGGCGGCCATCGCCGTGGCGGCCTTGCATGTGCAGGAATACTTCGGCGGCGACGCGCAGTTGCTGGTGATGCCCGCCGACCATTTAATCCTCAATGAAGCCGCGTTCGCCGAGGCCGTGACTCAGGCCCGCGACCTGGCCGAAGCCGGCTACCTGGTGACCTTCGGCATCCAGCCCGACCATGCAGAAACCGGCTTCGGCTACATCGAACAGGGCGAAAAACTGAGTCACGGTAACCGCGTAAAACGCTTCGTCGAGAAACCCGACCTGGCCACCGCCCAAGGCTACCTCGACGGCGGCAAGCACCTGTGGAATGCCGGCATGTTCTGCTTTAAGGCCAGCACCCTGGTAGACGAACTGGCCGCCCATGCCGCCGACGTTCTGGAAGCCGCACGCGCCGCGCTGGAGCGCAGCCAGAGCCTGCAAAACAAAACCTCGCGCCAGCGTGAATTGGACGCCGATGGCTTTGCCAGTGCGCCGGATATTTCCATCGATGTGGCACTGATGGAAAAGTCCAACCAAGTGGCCGTGGTGCCCTGTGACATTGGCTGGAGCGATATCGGCTCGTGGGAAGCCCTGCGCCAGCTCACCCCCAGCGACGCCCAGGGCAACCAGGTCAATGGCGAAGCAATTTTGCATGACGTACACAACTGCTACATCGACTCACCCAAGCGCGTATTGGGCGCCGTGGGCGTGCGCGACCTGATCATTGTCGACACCCCCGACGCCTTGCTGATCGCCGACGCCCACCGCAGCCAGGACGTGCGCTACATCGTCGCCGAGCTCAAGCGCCGGAACCATCCGGCGTACAGCCTGCACCGCACCGTCACCCGGCCGTGGGGCACCTACACAGTGTTGGAGGAAAGCAGCCGCTTCAAGATCAAGCGCATCGTGGTCAAGCCCCAGGCGTCGTTGTCGCTGCAGATGCACCACCACCGCAGCGAGCACTGGGTGGTGGTCAGCGGCGCGGCGCAGATCACCAACGGCGAGCGGGAGTTCCTGATCAACGCCAACGAGTCCACCTACATTCCGGCCGGGCACAAACACCGGCTGACCAACCCCGGCATCATCGACCTGGTGATGATCGAGGTGCAGAGCGGCGAGTACCTGGGCGAAGACGACATCGTGCGCTTCGACGACATCTACGGCCGTGCGCCTGCCGACGTGAAAAAATGACATGCGCACCTCCTTGATCATCCCGACCCGTAACGCATCCAGCCACCTGGCACGCCTGCTGCCGGCGCTGAAGATGCAAACCCTGCAACCGGACGAAATGCTGGTGGTGGACAGCGCCTCCAGCGATGACACCGTGGCGCGTTTTCGAGAGTTCGGAGCACGGGTCGAAGTGATCGACGCCCGTGACTTCAACCACGGCGGCACCCGCCGTTGGGCCAGCGAGCAGGTTGGCGGCGACGCGTTGTTCGTGATGACCCAGGACGCTATTCCCGCCACGCCCGAGACGTTCGCCAACCTGCTCGCCGAGCTGCAGGAGGACCCGCTCAATGGCGTCGCCTATGGGCGCCAACTCCCCCACCCTGACGCGGGTGTACTGGGCGCGCAATCGCGACACTTCAACTACCCGGAGCACAGCCGCAGCAAAAGCCTGGCCGACGCGCCCACGCTTGGGATCAAGACCTGCTTCAGCTCCGACTCATTCTCCGTGTACCGACGCAGCGCACTGCACGCGGTGGGCGGTTTCCCCGCCGACGTGATCGGCAGCGAAGACGCTTACGTCGCCGCGCGCATGCTTCTCGACGGCTATAAGGTGCGCTACGCCGCTACGGCGCTGGTGCATCACTCCCACGATTACAAACTCATGGACGAGTTTCACCGCTACTTCGATATCGGCGTGTTCTACGGCCGCGAGCCGTGGATCAAGCAGGCCTTTGGCGACGCGGGTGGCGAAGGCAAACGCTATGTAATGGCTGAACTCGCAGCCTTGCGCAAAGCCGGCGCCTTGCACCGCGTGCCGGAGGTGCTGGTGCGCAGCGCGTTCAAATTGCTCGGTTACCGCCTGGGCCATCTTGAGCGTCGTCTGCCTCTCGCCCTCAAGCGGCGCATCAGCATGTTTCCCGGTTATTGGAGGTGAGCATCATGACCCACAGGAAGTCCCCCTTGATGAAACGAACCCTGCTCGTCGTGGCCATGATGGCTCTGGCCGCCTGTAATACACCGGCGCGCATCGTGCCGCCCGACAGCCAGACCGTCGAGGACGGCAAGCGCGCCCTCGACCAACTGGCCCAGTTGCCACCGGCGGTGGAACGCATCCGCATCGGCGACCAGTTGCGCATCGTGCGTGATGCCGGCGAGATGCCGACGCTGTCGGCGTTCAACGTCAGCACGATCTACGAGTTGACGCTGTACACCGTGCAGACCGACGGCAAGATCAACTACCCGTTCCTGGGGCCAATCCAGGTTGCAGGGCGACAGCCTTCGGAGCTGGCGACAGAGCTGACCGGCAAGCTCGCGCAGACATACCGCGAGCCGCGTGTGACGGTGAACATCAATCAGGCGCCGGGCAGCTCGGTCATTGTCGGCGGCGCGGTGAATAACCCGACGGCGGTGCAGATCGCCACGGCCAACACGCTGGAACAGGCGATTATCGGCGCCGGCGGGGTGAGCCCGGCGGGCAATGCAAGCATGGTTGCGCTGCTGCGCGAAGATGCCCAGGGCGCCTATCGCGCCTATTTCCTGGACTTCAGCCAACTGCTCAAGACCGGCCCCAATGGGCGCAAACCGGTGCACCTGCAACGCGGCGATGTGGTGTTCGTGCCCAAATCCAACGTGGGCGAGCGCATCCAGGGAGTGGATACCTACATGAACCAACTGATCCCGTTCACCAAGTCCATTGGGGTTGGCTACAACTACACACGCACCAGCGGCGGCAATAACTAAAGGAGCGACATCCTATGATCGAGATCCGTTCTTTTCGTGATCTGCTGCGCCTGTTCTTCATCTTCCGGCGCGAGTTCAAACTGGCCGCCATTGCCGCGTTGGTGATCATACTGCTGGGGGCGTTCCTGCTGCCGGCCAAGTACGAATCCACCGCTCGACTGCTGGTGAAACCGGGCCGCGATTCGACCCTGCCCATCGAGATCAGTAATCGTCAGGCGCTGGTGATGCCCAGCACCCAGCGCGACCCGATTGTCGACGAAGAACGCCTGCTGACCGGGCGCCCTATCGTGCGTGCAGTGGCCGAGCACTACCTGGAAGTCATCAACAATGCGCCGCCGCCGGAGGGTTTCTGGAAGCGCACCAAGCACGCCGTCAAGGAGGGCGTCGGCGCGGTGTTCGACGGTATTCGCGTGGTGCTGGAAAGCGTCGGTGTGATCGAAAAAACCACGCCGGTGGAACGCCTTGCCGCCAACCTGGAAAAGAGCTTTGAAGTGAGCCACGCCGCCGGTTCCACGGTGATGGACATCAGCTTCACCTGGGGTGATCCGCAAATCGCCCAGGCGGTGGTCAAGGATTGGGTCGAGACCTACATCAACGAACGTACCCAGGCTCTGGGGCGCAAGAGTTTGTATGTGTTCTATGAAGGTCAGGTGTCCACCAGCGCCACGGAGATCAAGGGCTACAAGGAGCAGATCCTCACACACCTGAACGAGATCGGCGCGGCCAGCATCACTGATCGCCTGGAAGACTTGTCCGAGCGCATCAACGTATTGCGCGGCGAGACGTTCAACACCACGCGCCTGATCGCCTCCTCCGACAGCGCCATCGCGAGCACTCGCACGCAGCTCAAGACCCAACCCAAGGAAGTGACCACGGTTCGCCAGATCGCACTGAACCCGCAGCAGCAGGACTTGCGTCGCCTGCTCAACCAGAAGCTGCTGGAAAAGGCTGACATGATGCGCACCTACACGGATAACGCGCCGCCGGTCAAAGCCCTGGATGCGTCGATCCGCGCGATGCAGGCCCACGTCTCCAGCGAAAGCAACACCGTGCAGAGCTCGGAAAACCGTGCGCCCAACACGCTGGAAATCCACTTGCAGCGCGTGCTGCTGGATGAAACGAGCAACAACCTGGCGCTGCGCACTCAACTGGTCCAGCAGCAAAAGCAACTGGTCAACCTTGAAGCTCAACGCAAACAAGCCCTGGAGATCGAACCGGAGTTGACCCGCCTGGGCCGCGAGCTGAGCACCGCCGAACGCAACTACGCGTTGTACGTGGACAACCTGGAAAAATCGCGTATCGACCGTGAGCTGGATAACAGCCAGATCAGCAACATCGCGGTGATCGAAGAAGCCACCCTGAACCCCGGCCGCATCTTCCCGAAAACCCTGGTGATGCTACTGTTGGCGATTCCGTTTGCGATCGTCGTCGGCCTGCTTGTGATCTACCTTTGCTACCTGCTCGACCAGCGCATCCACGACGGTGGTTTGGTGGAACGCAAGTTCGGCCTGCCACTGTGGACGACCCTGCCGGAGTTGGACACCAGCACCGCCCAAGGCACCAACGCGTTCAATGCAAGCATCTACCGCCTGTACGGTTTGCTGCAGTTGGAGCGGATTGCCGAGCAAGGCATGACGCTGGGGCTGACCTCAGCGCGCCATGGCGAGGGGGTGACCTTTGTGGTGGAACACCTGCGTCAGTTGCTCCAGGAAAACGGCATCAACGTGCGGGTCGGCGGGGCTGAACCTGCCAAGCCGGGCGAAGTGGTGCTGCTGGACGCGTCGGCGCTGCTGGATAACCGCGATGCGTTTATCAACCTGCGCCGCGCCGACCTGATCGCCCTGGTGGTGGAAGCGAATACCAGCACGGTGCCCGTGGTCGAGCACGCGCTGTCGATCCTCAACACGGCATTCGGCAAGGTGGACGGCATCATCATCAACCGGCGTAAGTTCGAAGTGCCGGCCAAGGTGCTTAAATTCATCGCCAAGTACCGGGGAGCGTTCTGATGCGCATCGCCCTGCTCGCCCCATTGCCGCCGGAAAAAAACGGGATCGCCGACTACGCGAACCATTTCCGCACGGCATTGGAACACCTGGGCGTAACGGTGCTGACGCCGTTGACCGGTGTGGCGAGCAACAGCGAGGCCATCAAGCAGGCTATCGCTGCATTCGACTGGCAGAGTGTGGACCTGGTCCACGCCGAACTGGGCGGCGGGCGGCTGGGGGAGTTTCTGGCCCTGCGTGAACTGCGCAAGACCTACCCGGCATTGCCCTTGACCGCCACCGTGCATGACCCGGAACGGATCGTGTGGCGGCGCGAGCAGTTGCCATTTCCGTTGAACCTGCTGGACCGCTTGCCGAGCCCGCTGCCCCAGGCGGCGGTCGTGCTGGCCGACCCACTGACCCTGCGTGAAGAGCGTCAGGTCGCTAAAGGCCTGACGCGGCTGATCACCCTCACTCGCCTGGGCGCCCAATGCCTGAGCCAGCGCATGCAACTGCCGGCGGGCAAAGTCGCGGTGATCAACCACGCCAACCTGGCCATCCCACCCGTGCCGCTGCCGCCGCTGGAAACGCTGCACCTGCTGTACTTCGGTTTTATCTACCGGGGCAAAGGCATCGAGGACCTGCTGCAGGCACTGGCTGCCGTGTTCGAACAAGCCCCTGAATTGCGTGACCGTGTGCGCCTGACCCTGGCCGGAGGCACAGCCGCCGAAATGGCGTTTGGCGCAGGCAGCAATTACCTGGAGCAGTTGAATAGCCAAATCGCCGACCTCGGCCTGACGGACGCTATCGATTGGCGGCTGAACTTGCCGGCCGACGACATCGCCCAGACCATTCAGGCGCACCATGTGATGGTGCTGCCGTACCGTGAATCGAAAAAACTCGGCCTGCTCGGGCGCCAGCGCGGCACCAGCGGCGCGTTGTCCTGGGCGGCGGCGTGCGGGCGCGGAGCGATTACCTCGGATGCCCGGGCGTTTGCTGAAGAAGTCGCCAGCGGCAACGGCGCCATCTACCCCGAAGGCGACGTGGCCGCGCTCAGCGAGCAACTGCTGCGTCTGGCGCGCACACCGCTGTTGGCCCGGGACTGGGCCGAACGCGCCGGCGAAATCGGCCGTGAGCGCTTGTGGCCGTTAACCGCGCAGAAGTTCGCCGCACTGTTTGGCGACGCCATTTCAGGAGCTCGCCATGGCGCGTAAACGCACCTACTTCGCCACCCTGGCCGTGGTCGCTGCCTTGGGCCTGACTGCGTTTTTTTGGGGGCGCCAGGCGGATGCAGAAAGCCATGTGCTCAAGGGCAACAAAGAGGTGGTATGGAAGGATTTCCTGGGGGTGAACGCGCAATTCCTATGGTTCAGCCCCGAGCGTTATCAGAAGCAGATCGACCGTCTCAAGGCGCTGGGTTTGGAGTGGGTGCGCCTGGACCTGCATTGGGATCAATTGGAACCCGTAGAGGGCCAGTACCAGGTGGCAACCCTGGACCAACTGGTGGGCAAGCTGCAGGACAACCAGCTCAAGTCGGTGTTTTACCTGGTCGGCTCGGCGCCGTTTGCCACCACTGCACCGGCGGGTGCGCCCTATCAGGACCAGTACCCGCCGAAGGACCCGAACGTGTTCGCCAACCGCATGGCGTTGCTCGCCCAGCGCTACCCCAGCGTGGACGCCTGGCAAGTGTGGAATGAACCTAACCTGCTGGGCTTCTGGCGTCCGGTGGCCGATCCGGCCGGCTACGCCACGCTGCTGACCACCTCAGCCGCCGCGCTGCGAGCGATGAGCCCGAGCAAACCGGTGGTCGCAGCCGGTATGGCGTTCTTCAGCGAAATGCCTAACGGCCAGACCATGTTCGATGCCCTCGGCGCACTCGGCGTGGCCAGCCTGAATACCGTCATCTCCTACCACCCCTACACCCAATTGCCCGAAGGCAACGACCCGGCCAACCTGGACTTTATCGCCAAGACCACCGCACTCAACCAAGCCTTGCGCACAGGCGGTGTGCAGACCCTGTGGAGCACCGAATGGGGTTGGTCGACCTACACCGGCCCCAAAGACGCCCAGGACATCATCACCCCACAGGCCCAGGCCGATTACGTAGTACGCCGCCTGGCGCTGATGAGCGCGATGGATTACGACAAGATCTTCCTGTTTACCTTGAGCGATCTGGACCAGCGAGCCAGCGTGCGTGACCAGTCCTACGGTTTGCTGGACATCGACACTAACCCCAAGCCGGTCTACACCGCGCTGAAAAACTTTCTCGACGTCAGCGGGCCGAAGCTAATACCCGGCGACCCACCCACCGCCGACCAATTGCCCGATGGCCTTTTCAGCATCGGTTGGACCCGCACGGATGGTCGCAAGTTATGGTTTTTTTGGTCGGCACAGGGCGGTGACGCTCACTTGCCAGGATTGGCCAGCGCGACTCTGTATGACCCGCTGCGCGGCACGCAAACCCCGGTGAGCGGCACCAACGGACTGACCGTCACGGTCAAGCCAAACCTGCAAATACTGTTATGGGAGTGAGGCCTGCGATGCGCATTTTATGGATCCTGCCCTACTCGCCCTGGCCCGCCACCAGCGGCGGCAAGACGCGTCAGTTCCATTTGCTGCGCAGCCTTGCGGCGCGTGGGCACCAGATCACCTTGCTGCTGCATGACAAGCACCCGGTGTCGCTCACCGACCGCCAGGTGCTGGAGGCGTTTGTCGAACAGTTGATCATCCTGCCGCGCCGCCCGTTGCGCAGTTTCAAGACCCTGGTGGCCGGGCTGTTTGCGCCCTACCCGCTGCTGGCCAGCGTGAATGGTTTGGCGGGCGAGTTGCAGGACACTTTCAATTGGTTGCTGGGTGAGCAGTGGGACGTGGTGCAGATTGAGCACAGCTACAGCTTCCAGCCTTACGAAGATGCACTGGCGCGCAAGTCACAGCCGTTTGTGCTGACCGAACACAATGTGGAGTCGGCCCTGGGCGCAGCCACTTACGACCGTTTGCCGCGTTGGGCGCTGCCGTTCATTCGCTACGATCAATGGCGCTATACCCGCTGGGAACGCCGAGTGATGCGCCAGGCCGCGCAGGTGGTGGCCGTCACCGACAGCGACGCGCAGGTCCTGGAAAAAATCGCCGGAAAACCGGTACCGGTGGTGGTCAATGGAGTGGACTGCGATCACTTCGCCGCCGCCCGTCCCGACCCGTCGACGCGACGCGTGCTGTTCCTGGGCAACTATGAATACGCGCCGAACGTGGACGCCATCGAATGGGCGCTGGATGAAATCCTGCCCAAGGTCTGGGCGCGCTGCCCGGATGCGCGCATGAGCGTGTGCGGTTTCGGCATGCCGGGCAGTTGGCGCGAGCGCTGGAAGGACCCGCGCATCGAGTGGCAAGGTTTCGTGCCCCACCTGCTGAATCTGCAATCAAGCTGCTCGGTCTTTCTGGCGCCGTTGCGCCACGGCGGCGGGTCGAAACTCAAGGTGCTAGAAGCCCTGGCCGCTGGCCTGCCGTTGGCCAGCACCGAGCAAGGTGTATCCGGGCTGGACTTGGTGGAAGGCCTGGACTACCTCGGCGGACAAAGCGCCACCAAGCTGGCCGATGCGGTGGTACGCCTGCTGCAATTCCCCGACGCCGCCGCGCCCATGGGTGAAGCTGGCCGCGCCTACGTGCGTCGGGCCCATGACTGGAGCGTCGCCGCCAGCCAGTTGGAGCAGGTGTACGCCACCCTCGCGCCGCAGAACCAAAAGGAGCCGGCATGCGTGTAGGCCTGGATTACCGCACCGTCGGCACCTCGCCGCAATCGGGCATCAGCCGCCAGGTGTATGCGCTGGAGAGTGCGCTGCACACGCTGCCAAACATCGAAGTCGAGCGCTTTACCGTGGCGCCCCTGGGCGATGAAACCCGGTTGTGGGCCCATTGCCCGGCTTGGGGCTGCGCCAAGACTGCCATGCACCAGCCACAGAATCGCCTGCGTTTCGAGGCGGGTTTCTTGCCGCGGGCCTTGCGCGAACACCATGTCGATCTGTACATCAGCACCTTCAATATGGGCCTGCCGTTGCCACCCAAGCCTCAAGGACTGCGCACCGTCGTGCTGTTGCATGATCTGTTTCAGATCACCCTGAACAACTACCACGCCAACCGCTTGAAGGCGTTGATCTACAAGACCAGCGATCGCCTGTCGATTGCCTACGCGGTGCACAGCGCTGACCGCGTGTGGACGCCGTCGCAGTACAGCGCCGATGAAACCCTGCGGCTGTTCCCCAAGGCGGCGAGCAAGATTCGCGTGTTGCCCAACCAGGTCGATGGGTTCTCCGAGCTGGCCGCCGACCTCAGCGCGCGCCAGTTGCCTGCGCGTTACTGGTTGTTGGTGGGCACCCGCGAGTTGCGCAAAAACGTGCCATTTCTGGTGGACGCCTGGCAGCAAGCGCGACGCCAATCGCCCTCAGTGCCGGAACTGGTATTGGTAGGCAGCCTCGATCATTTGCCCGAAGCCCAGCGCACACTGCCAGGTATTCGCGCCTTGAGCGGTGTGTCGGACGCTGAGTTGCACGCGTTGTACCGCCGGGCCTCGCGCCTGTGGCAGCCGTCGTATGCCGAAGGGTTTGGCCTGCCGGTGATCGAAGCCTTGAGCGTCGGCACCCCCGTGGCGGTGGCCAGCGGTACATCACTGGATGAAATCACGCCACCGTCAGCCCCCCGCTTTTCGCCCACCGATGGCCCGGCGCTGACGCAATTGATGATAGGCCTGGGCGAGCAACCCGACGAAGAATCCCCCGAGCAACGCCGCCAGTGGGCGCAACGCTTCAACCACCACGCTTATCGCCGGCGCCTGGCCGAACTGATCGAGGAACTGACGTGAGAGTGAATCTGGCAAGCCTCGTCGCGATACTCTTCGGCCTGCTGTTTGGCGCCCTGGCTTTGCTGCTGTCGCCGGCCAAGGCGTTTCTGGCTGTGGTCGGTCTGGCGGCTGCGGTGACCATCCTGCGCTTTCCGTTCTGGGGCCTGTTGCTGTTTGCGGCCGTGGCGACGTTCATGCCGTATTCCACGGTTAACCTGGGCATTCGCACCACGGTGAGCGAGGCGATTCTGGCCCTCACCTGGGGCGCGATCCTGTGGCACAGCTTCCTGTCGCGCCTGCCGCAAGCGCCCAGCCTGACCCGACGGCCCACCGACCAAATGCTGTTGTGGCTGATGCTGTTCAGTGCGTTCCCCTTCATGGTCGGTCAGGTTATCACCCACGCCCACAGCAGCGGCTTGGCCAACTGGCTGCGCTGGTTGCTGAACCTGTCGGGGGTGTTCCTCGCGGCCAAATTGCTGGGGGATCAAAAGAACCGCGAATCTCTGGTGATCGCACTGTTGCTCGGCACCCTGGCGATGCTGGTGTTGTCCATTGGGGTGTTTGTGCGCACACGCTCAGGGGCCGGGATCGCGCCGATTCTTGGCCTGTTCAACTACGCCAATTTCGACATGCTCAAATTTGGTCTGGAGGCCATGTCTTCGCGCATGGGCTCGCCGTGGACGCACCCGAATGCCATCGGTGGGATCATGGCGTTGCTGCTGCCTTTAGCCTTCTGCTTCGGCATGACCGAGCAAGGCTGGAAACGCGCACTCGGTTTGGGCGTGGCCTGTTTGGGAGCGGCGGCATTGCTGCTGGCCAGCAGCCGTGGCGCGATGGTCAGCCTGGCGCTGGTGCTGATATGGATGGCCTCACGGCGCGTGCCGTACACCGGTCGCCTATTGATGATCGGTGCGGCGCTGACGATAGCGCTGGTGATGGCTTATCCACCGTTGCAGGATCGCCTGGCGACGATTTTTTCTACGAACAACGCCAGTACCGAAGTGCGTTTCGATGAATACCGCATGTTCCCGCAGGCCGTGGCGGCCTATCCGCTAGGCATCGGCTTCAAGGTCGACCCGCCAGTACCGGGCACTGGTCTGCTAGGCATCTCCAACCTGTGGCTGAACTACATCTACAAGATAGGCCTCGTCGGCATGCTGCTGTTTGTGGCGGTGACCGTCCGCTGGTGGCGTGAAGCCCGTCCAGAGAAAGGTCCGATCCGCCTGACCAAGGACAACGCCCTGTGGCTGGGTACCACGGCGGGGATTCTGTCCGCGCTGGTCAGTGGCTTGTTTGACCACTATTTCAGCTTTGCGGTGGTGATGGTGGCGCTGTTCTGGCTGATGGTGGGCATCAATGTGCTGGAGGCGCGGCGCTTGTTTCCGGCGCGCCTGCCGCAGGTCAAGACAGTGACCTACCGTAAACCGCTGTTCAGCGGCGCACGGCCCTGATGCTGGGCTCCGCCGCATGGCTGACCCTGGCGACCTTGCTGGGCCTGTGCCTGGGGTTCGCCCGTGAGTGGTTGCTGGTCGCGGCGTGGGGCGCGGGGGAGCGCAGTGATGCGTTCCTGATTGCGCTGTTCTTGCCCGAGGCGCTGCGCATGTCTTTGGCCGGCGGTGTGCTCAGTGCGGCGGCGTTGCCGTTGTACCTGGCGCGCAAGGATGGCGAGCGGCTGGACTGGCTGGCGGTATTGTTTCCGGCCTTGATGCTGATCGCCTTGGTGACCAGTCTGCTGCTGACGCTGTTGGCCCCGTGGCTGGTGCAAGTGCTCGGCCCAGGGTTGGCCGACACGGCGACGGCGTTGGCCAGCAGCAACCTGCAGGTCGTCGCCTGGTGCGTACCGGGGCTGATGCTGCATGCGCTGTTCAGCATTCCATTGCAGGCCAGCGAGCGTTTTGTGCTGGCCGGCTTGGGCTCGCTGCTGTTCAACCTGCCACCAGTGACGTACCTCGCCCTCGCCGGCACCGCGACTCAACCCCACTCACTGGCCCTGGCATGCCTCGCCGGCAGCTTGCTGATGCCATTGGCGCTGCTGCCGTCGATGTGGCGCCAAGGCTGGCGGCCGTGGCGCTGGCAGCTGAGCTTCGCGCCGTTACGCGAGCTGGGCCAACGCATCGGCCCCTTATTGATAAGCAACGGAGCCAGCCAGGGCCTGGCGCTGATCGAAAGACTCGTGGCATCGCTGCTTGGCGAAGGCGCAGTCACCTGGGTCAACCTGGCCCGCAAGCTGATGAACCTGCCGCTTATTGCGCTGATGAGCCTCAATCAGGTGCTGCTGGGCATGATGAGCCGACGTCAGGGCGATGCGCGCCTGGCCCTGCTCAAGCGCGGCCTGGAAACCGCCAGCGTGCTGACGCTGCCCGCCGGCGTCGGGCTGGTAGCCGCCGCACCAAGCCTGGTGGCGCTGCTGTTGCCCCAGCAATCGTCTGACTCACCATTGCCGCTGCTGCTGGCGTGGTTTGCCGTGCCGTTGGTGTTCGGCGCCTGGAACGCCTTGCTCGCGCGTTACGCCTACGCCGCCGGCGATACGCGCCAGCCGCTGCGCTGCGAATTGCTCGGCAGCCTGGTCAACGTGTTGCTGCTCTGCGTCTTGCCATTTGTGTTCGGCCTGGCAGGAATTCCACTGGCCGCGCTGGCGGGAGTGATCTGCACCGCGTTGCTGCTGATGCAACGCCAAACACTGCTCGGCGCCCTGCCCTGGGCCCGGCACTGGCTACTCAGTGCGCTGGTGCTGGGCGTGGCGGCGCTGGTGTTGTTTCGTCTTGAAGGCGTATGGCTGCAACTGGGGCTGAGCACCCTGGCCGGTGCCTTGGTATTGCTCGGGATGGGGCTGTGGCTGAAACCATGGCGCAAGGCATGAAGGGTTGACTGGGGAAACGCAGATGAAACATCGCTGGATCCAAATGGACATCGCCAAAGGCATCGGCATCCTGGTGATCGTGTATGCCCACAGTTGGTTTGTCGCCACGTCACCGGACCTTATGTACCTGATCCTGGCGTCGTTCGTGCTGCCTTTGTTCTTCTTTCTGTCGGGGGTCCTTTTCAAGCCTGAACAGCCCTTTCTCGAGATGGCGGTGCGTAAGGCGGATGCTCTGCTCAAGCCGTTTTTCTTCACCATGCTGGTGTACGTGATTGTGCGAGATCTGCTACGCGGCCAGCCGCTGCTGCCGGATATCGGCGGCGTGTTGTATGCCTCGGTGGACACCATCCCATGGCAGGCTCTTTGGTTTTTGCCGCACTTTTGGGTGGCGATTCTGTTTGGTTGGGTGCTGCTACGGTTGATCCAGCGTCTTTCGCTGGCCGTGAGTTGTGTACTGATGCTGGTGCCGCTGCTGATCGGCATCTGGATGCTGCCCTGGTTCTGGCAATTGCCGGTGACGGTCGGCGGGCAAACCTGGG
Source organism: Pseudomonas sp. RIT357 (assembly GCF_000632245.1). Taxonomy (NCBI): domain Bacteria; kingdom Pseudomonadati; phylum Pseudomonadota; class Gammaproteobacteria; order Pseudomonadales; family Pseudomonadaceae; genus Pseudomonas; species Pseudomonas sp. RIT357. Next base: position 7,936 of record NZ_JFYX01000025.1, on the reverse strand, counting down.
TACTGCCCGGCTTGCCGTTCAGCCTGGACATCACGCTGATCAGCAGCGCGTGTTTCGTCTACGGCTATCTGCTGCGGGACTGGCTGCGTACCCATGCGGGGTCAGTGCTGACCCTGTTGCTTTCGGTGGCGCTGTTCGCGGTTGTGTTCATCTACAGCCACGACACCATGGACCTGGCGCAACGGCGCTACGACCACTGGCTGTGGACCAGCCTGCTGGCGGTGATTGGTGTTTACGTGTGCTGGGCGCTGGCACGGGTGCTGATGGTGTCGGCCCTGATTACCAGGGCGATGACCTATATTGGCCAATCGACGCTGATTTTGTTGATCTTCCATGGCGAGATCCAGCACAAGACGTTTGACCTGATGGAGCGGCTGGGGCTGCATGCGTTTGTCGCGGCGTGTATCGGTTTTGTCGTGGCTGTGGTGGTGCCGTTGTTGATCGGGGAAGTGATCAAGCGGGTGGCGTTTTTGCGGTTTTTCTACTTTCCGTTTCCGGTGCGTAAGCCACAAAAAACCCTATAGGCGGCGGGGCCTACAGGGTTTCGGGTTCAGTCATCCAGTTGTTGAGGGGCTGGCTTGCTGCCCGGCTTTGCGGGCTTGGCGCCCTTGGCTGGCGCTGGTGGGGCGGGTTCAGGTTCTGCGGCGGCAGCGGCTTCTTTCTCCGCCATGGGCATCTGGTCGATGGTGCTGAAGAATTCCTTCAAGTCGAGGGTATCCGGTGGCACGGTCTTCTCAAGTTTCTTATCGCCATCCTTGCCGATCAGGATCACCTTAGTGCCGCTGCCAGCGCCAAGTTTGAGTGCGCGGATCAGTGCATTGGTTTCGGGCGGCGTTAGCTTTTTATTGTCCTTTGGGTCCTTGGCGAACTTCTCGCCTTCGGCGCCAATGCTGCCGAACTTCACGGTGTAGAACACCATGGCGCGCTCTTCAAAGGACTGCTTGATGGCGGGCTCGTCCAGTTGTTTCTTAAGGGTCGCCAGCGTGGAGTTGCCTGAATCAAGCTCAACCACCACCAACGGCCGGGCCTTGCCCAGATCCTGCTTGAGCGGGTTGATATCATCAGCAGCCAACAGCGGCCCCGTAAAAGCCATCAAGGTAGCCAGGGTCAGCGACCGGATGAGCATGCGCACCTCCTTTGAATTCCATGCAGGGTTCTTGAGTTTCATGTCTGCGACAGTCAAATTCAAGGATGATTCCTACAGCGCTTTAAGAAAGCGTAGGTCAGGACGCCCGCTACGCAAGGGTTTGGCGCGGACATCCGTGATTGTTTCCGTTGATTGCGGAAACATTACGAGACCTTCCACTCCGGCCAATGCCGCGCAAAAACCGGGGCCACGACAGGATCGGCATCCACCTGCGCCAACGTCTGGGCAAAGCCGGGTGCCAAGCCGCCCAACGCCTCACGGGCGTCATCCCAGCGCGACACTGCTGCCGCCATAATGCCCAGTGCATTCGGCTCACCGTTCGGCGCAAACAGCTGCTGTTCGAACTGATCGGCGAACACTACCCAGGCCTGATGCAGATAGCGGCGAGTGCCGGTCGCCAGTTGCACTTGGGCCGCTTCATTGGCGTTGCCCAACCAACGTTGCGGGTAGTCAATGATGCCGATCGCCGAATAACAGTTGGCGGCGATATACACCAGGCCTCTGATGATCTGCGCCCGGTCGCCGTTCAGCAGGTGCGAGTCAGGAAATTCGAGCCCCAGGTGAATGAGGATCGCGGCGCTTTCCGTCAGCACCTGCCCGCCGGGAGTGACCAGCGTGGGGATTTGCTTGAGCGGGTTGATGCGTGCCAAGGCTTCGCTGCCCTCGCTCTCCTGCCAGGAGCTGGCGTCCACTCGGTGCCACGGCACCGCACAGCGCTGCAGGGCGATTTCGATCATGCAAGAGCCGGATTCGTCGGTGCCGTAGAGCGTGTACATGAGCGTTTTCTCCTATCGATGGAGGCCTAACCTCCCACACTTTTAAGGGGTGTTGATCGTTAGAACAGCCCCATTTGCCCACCGACCAAGGTGCCGAAATCGTCATTCACAAAGGGCAGAATCGCATCGGCCACCGGCTGCAACTGCCGGGTAACGTAGTGATCGTAGTCGATGGGCGCTTGGCGTACTTCCAACGGTTCAGGGCCGTTGACGCTGATCACGTAGCTGATCCAACCGCCGCGCTGGTACTGGCGCGGCCGCCCCAGGCGGTCATTGTAGTCATCGGCCAGGCGCGCGGCGCGCACGTGGGGCGGTACGTTGCGTTCGTAGTCATCCAACCGGCGGCGCAGGCGCTTGCGGTAAATCAGCAGTTCGTCGAATTCGCCGCTCAGGGTTCGGCGAACGTAGTCGCGAATGTAGTCCTGATGGGGCTGGCGGTGAAAGATGCGCTGGTAAAGTTCCTGCTGGAATTGCCGAGCCAGGGGCGACCAGTCGCTGCGCACGGTTTCCAGGCCTTTGTAGACCATGTCTTCGCTGCCATCAGCGCGCGTGACCAAGCCGGCGTAGCGTTTTTTGCTGCCCTCCTCCGCACCGCGAATGGTGGGCATGAGAAAGCGCGTGAAGTGGGTTTCGTATTGCAACTCCAGAGCGCTTTGCAGGCCAAATGCGCTGTGCAGATGTTCGCGCCACCACGCATTGACGTGCTGCACCAGCGCCTCTCCGATACGGCTGGCAGCTTCCTGGGAATGGGCCTTGCCGAGCCAGACGAAGGTTGAATCGGTGTCGCCGTAGATCACCTCATAGCCCTGAGCTTCGACCAGCTCGCGGGTCTGACGCATGATCTGGTGGCCGCGCATCGTGATCGAGGACGCCAGTCGTGTGTCAAAGAAGCGGCATCCGCTGGAACCGAGCACGCCATAAAACGCATTCATGATGATTTTCAGAGCTTGGGACAGCGGCGCGTTGTGTTCGCGCTTGGCCACTTCACGGCCCTCGGAGACGCGGGCGACGATAGACGGCAGGCAATGACGCGTACGGGAAAAACGCGCACCGCGAAAACCTTCCACTGATTCGCTGTCGTCCGGGTGCTTGAGGCCTTCGATCAAGCCCACGGGGTCGATCAAAAAGCTGCGGATGATCGACGGGTAGAGGCTTTTGTAATCGAGTACCAGCACGGATTCGTAGAGACCGGGACGTGAGTCCATGACAAATCCGCCGGGGCTGGCCTGGGGCGGTTTGTCGCCCACGTTGGGCGCGACAAAACCCTGGCGGTGCATCAGCGGCATGTACAGGTGGGTGAATGCTGCGACCGATCCGCCATTGCGGTCGGCTGGCAACCCGGTGACGCTGGCTCGTTCGAGCAGGAACTTGAGCAGTTCGGTCTTCTCGAAAATCCGCGTGACCAGCTCGCAGTCCTTGAGGTTGTAGCGCGCCAGTGCGGGCTTGTCCTCGGCGAACATGCGGTTGATTTCGTCCATGCGCTGGTAGGGCGTGGAGATATCCTTGCCCTCGCCCAGCAAGGTCTGCGCAACGTTTTCCAGACTGAAGGATTCAAAGCTCCAGGTGGCCGACCGCAGGGCTTCGATACCGTCGATGATCAGGCGCCCCGCCGCTGAGGCGAAGTAATGGTTGCGACTGCCATGTTCGCGCCAGGCCATGGGTTCGTCGCCACGGCCAAGCATGAGCGGCACCTTGAGGCGTTGGGCGTGTTCGTGGAGCACGCGCAGGTCGAACTGCACGACATTCCAGCCGATGATGGCGTCGGGATCAAAGGTGGCGAGCCATTGGTTGAGGCGCTCCAGCAGTTGGGCGCGGGTGTCGCAGTAGTCGAGCTTGAAGTCCACTGCGTCGGTTTTGTTCGGTGGCCCGAGCATGTAGACCTGGCGCTCACCGCAGCCTTCAAGGGCGATGGAGTACAGGTCGCCCTGAGCGGTGGTCTCTATGTCCAGGGACACCAGTTTGAGCGGTGGGCGGTAGTCGGCGGAAGGTTTCATCTGCGCGTCGCACAGAGCGCCAGAGACGTCGGGTGTGCCACCGAACCAGACCGGGGCGGTGATAAAGCGCTCCATCATGTAGCGCTCAGGTGGACGTACATCGGCTTCGTAGACGTCGACGCCGGCAGCGCGCAGGCGTTTTTCTACATCCATCAATTGGCGGTGCTGGCGGGTGTACAGGCCCAGGACCGGGCGGTGATGAAAATCGCACAACTGCAAGGGGCGCAATTCAATATCACGCTCGCCCTTGAGCAACCAATCCAGCGGCTTGCGATGGGCCTCTGGGATGAACATCACCGAGGTCTGCACGGGTAGGCGGATGAACTGTGGGCCCTGGTCCGTGGCCAGCCAGAAACTGACCTCCGTACCCGCCGGGGTATCGCGCCAATGCCGGGTCAGGACAAAACCCTGCTGTAAATCCACCTTGCCGCACCTCAGGAATCGCTTTCAGGCGTTGATTCTACGCGGCATCCGGGCCAGCGCGGCAGGTAAACGCGTACGCAGGCTGCAATCTCACACATTTATTGCATTAGCCGACTCAGGGCTCTTGGCACATGGAAGTTCTGGAAGTCACTACAGCCATGGGAGCTGAAAGCTGTAAGCACGGGCATCAGCAATGATGCCCGTTTGGGTCATGCCCGACGGGCAGTGTTCAGATAGTTTTCGATATTACCCATCTGCTCGTCCCAGCCACGAGAGTTCATCTTGAAGGCCTTCTGGCGACGAGCCTGGGGCACTGCGTCGAAGCCGGACTCCACAACCCGAAGCAGAATACCCGGAGCACGATCTTCAATCGTGAACTCAACCAAGGTGGGTGTCTCCTGGTCATAATCGACGCCCTTCTCAACCGCAAAGGGATGCCACCAGAAAGAGAACAATGTCTGTGGCAGGATGCGTTCGATTTTGGCTTTCCAGACCACATGCTCGTAACCTGGATAGGTAATCGGCGCCTCGATGGTTTCTCCCACCCCGAAGACTTTGCCCTTAAGGGCGACGCCAAACCAATCGCCGAATTGCTCAGCGTTGGTCAGCGCCTCCCAGACCTGTTTGCGTGAAGCGTTGAGCAGGACTTTTCGCTCGATGCGATCTAATACGTGCATAAGTCACCTCCTCCATTGACAGTAGGCGACATCAAACAATGCGCAACCTGAGGTTGTAAGCAATGATGATGACCCCATCCTTGAACCCGGCAATACGTTATGACTGAACCATTGAATGGAAGTTGCTTTTGCAAAGGTGTGCGCTATCAGGTGGACATCTTGGATATGCCCATCAGCCACTGCCATTGCAGGAGCTGCCGCAAGATACACGCGGCGGCGTTTGTCGCCACGGCTGGGGTGATGCGCGAGCATTTTCGCTGGACGTTAGGGGAGGAATTGCGCGCGGCCTTCGAGTCTTCACCGGGAAAATTCAGACATTTTTGCAAACGCTGCGGCTCACACCTGATGGCGGAGCGTAGCCAGCAGCCCCATGTAATTGTGCGAGTGGCAACGCTGGATGATGATCCGGGCGTCAGTCCCACTTCACACATATGGGCGAGCCACGATGTACCCTGGCTCGCCTATGAGGATATGGAACGCTGGGACGAGTGGAAGCCATGACCTAGACGCGCGGCTCACCCGGTGCCTTGGCTGGCGCTGCATATTGCGGCTTCAGGTGACCGTCCTGGTCCAGCAGCCAAGCATCCATGATCTGCCGCACGACCGGTCCTGCAACGCGACCACCGGCCTCACCGTTTTCGATCATCACCGAGATCACGATTTTCGGGTGTTCGGCGGGAGCAAAGCCGACGAACAAGGCGTTGTCGCGGTGGCGTTCCAATGTCTTCTCACGGTTATAGCGCTCGCCCTGCTTGATCGCGACCACTTGGGCCGTACCACTCTTGCCGGCGATGCGATATTGCGCACCTTGCGCAGCGGCCCGGGCGATACCGCGCGGATCGTGCATTACCAGTTGCATGCCGTGGTTGACCTGCTCCCAGTCACGCGGGTCTTTGAGTACAACGTTCGGCATGGGGTTTTCGTCAACGGGCGGCACGCCATTGATCGTTTTGGCCAGGTGCGGTCGGTTCCATACACCTTTGTTAGCGATCAGCGCGGTGGCCTGAGCCAGTTGCAGCGGCGTGACCTGCATGTAGCCTTGGCCGATGCCGAGAATCACGGTTTCGCCTGGAAACCAGGGCTGGCGGCGGGTCGCGCGCTTCCAGGCCTGAGACGGCATCAGGCCGGCTGACTCTTCAAACATGTCTAGGGATACTTTCTGACCCAGGCCGAATTCCGCGAGATAGTCGTGTAGGCGGTCGATACCCAGCTTGTGGGCCAGGTCGTAAAAGTATGTGTCGTTAGAGCGCATGATGGCTGCGTCCATATCCACCCAACCGTCGCCGCTATGGTTCCAGTTGCGGTATTTGTGGTCGAAGTCGGGTAGTTGGTAGTAACCCGGGTCGAACACACGGGTTTGGGCGGTGACGACACCGCTGTCTAGGCCTGCGATGGCCACTTCTGGCTTGATGGTCGACCCCGGTGCGTACAGGCCTCTAAGGACACGGTTGAACAGCGGTCGGTCGATGGAGTCGTGCAGCGCGGCATATTCCTTGAAGCTGATACCGGTTACGAACAGGTTCGGATCGAAGCTGGGCTTGCTGACCATGGCCAGTACTTCACCGGTTTGCGGGTCAAGTGCCACTACTGAGCCGCGACGATCACCCAGGGCCTCCTCAGCCGCTTCCTGGAGCTTGACGTCGAGGCTCAGGACGATGTTCTTGCCGGGGATCGGGTCAGTATGCTTGAGCACGCGCAGCACGCGACCCTGGGCGTTGGTCTCAACCTCTTCATAACCGACATGACCGTGTAGCTCGGATTCGTAAAACCGCTCAATACCGGTCTTGCCGATAGACTGTGTGCCACGGTACTCCACCGAGTCGAGGGTCTTAGATTCTTTCTCGTTAATACGGCCCACATAGCCAATGGAGTGGGCGAAGTGAGCGGCGAGCGGATAGTGGCGGACGAACTGTGGTTCTACATCGACCCCCGGCAGGCGGAACTCATTCACTGCCAGCAACGCAATTTGCTCTTCGGTCAACTCGTAAAACAACGTCACTGGAACGAAGGGATGGCGCGCTTGCTTCAAGGCCTTGTCGAATAACCCACGGTCCTCAGGCGGCAAGTGCAGGAGATTGACGATGGCATCCAACTCTCCCTTGAGGTCGGTGGTGCGTTCTCGGGTGATGGTCAGGTTGTAGCTGGGGCGATTGTCGGCCAATACCACACCGTTGCGGTCATAGATAAGGCCACGCGTCGGTGTAATGGGTAATACGTGGACGCGGTTGTTCTCAGAAATTGTGGAGTGGTAGTCGAACTGTACGACCTGCAGGAAATACATACGCCCCACCAGAGCGCATGTGATGCCAATGACCAGTAGCGCGCAAGCGAGCAGGCGTTTATTGACAAGACGGTTTTCTTTTTCGTGATCTTTGATCGGTATCGGTTCTGGCATTTCTACAGCATCTCGTTGAAGAGGGTCGACGCCGCATCCTGCGATGAAAGATCAATCCTTGGGAAAATGTGCTGCACCATACCAAAAATGCAGAAACACTTTGCATTGAATTCCTCAACGGTACTTTGACGGATGTTTGCGCATCAATGACAAAGGTGGCAGGCCCGCCGCCCCTGAGGATATTCGAGAGCTCGCCCTGATCCGCCCTCGCACTTTCCGCCCGCCCAAAACAAAACCCCATCTGCTTTCGCAAATGGGGTTTCGGAATTTAATCTTGACGATGACCTACTCTCACATGGGGAAACCCCACACTACCATCGGCGATGCATCGTTTCACTACTGAGTTCGGGATGGGATCAGGTGGTTCCAATGCTCTATGGTCGTCAAGAAATTCGGGTACTGAGTCGCGACCAGCTGGCCTCGCTTCAGCAAATTGGGTATGTGATAGCTTTCGGTGTTTGCAAGAGTCGAACTTTCGGTTCATTTCGTCTTCACACACCGCAATCTGGTGCTCTTTCGCTTTT